>NZ_JAXUHN010000082.1:0-41136 GCF_035916875.1 Methylomicrobium sp. Wu6 | reverse complement strand
GAAATACGAGTGGCTGCCATTCCAATCGTTTACACCTACCGAACTTGAGGAGGCTATCGATGAAATCGGCGCTGGTTTTGGCTCTCAATACCAATTTACTTTCTGCTAAGCACTTACACATGTCCGTCATTCCGGCATACACGCAGGACACATGGGGATCGCCGGAATCCGCGACCGCACGAATGCAGACGACCCGCTTCCCGGCGGGCATGACGGCCTTTATGTATAAAGGCATGCATTAAAGAGCGTTGATTGGGCTGAGCTACGAAGACTTGTAAGCACACACGGCGTATCTTTTGGGGCCTGAATTAACGGGTCGTTTTGAAAATGGCATGCGATGCGTGCGTATAAATATTGAGGAATCAATGATAAAGATCAGCATCCTTTACCCAAACACTCCAGATAGCCGGTTCGACATGCGTTATTATGTCGATACACATATGCCAATGTCTATTGAACTCTTGAGCGCTCATCCAGGTTTCAAAGGGGTTACCGTCGAACACGGTATCAGCGGCGCCATACCAGGTAGCGAACCCGCCTATATCGCAATGTGCCATTTCTTGTTCGACTCGCCGGAAGACTTCATGGACGCTTTCACTCCCCACGCCGCAGCGCTCCAGGGCGATATGCCAAACTACACCACTATCGAGCCGGTTATTCAATTTAATGAAGTCGTCATCTCGATAGCCGGATAAAGCAGCACGCGTACCTTACGGCCACTGATGCCGTGAACCGGCATCGGTACCGGCTTTCTCTTGCTTTTGTAAACAATAGGCATAGAACCGTTTCAGCAGCGCATTCGCCGACTCGGTATGATCGATCCCAGCCTTTATTGCGTCGACATACCTACCCTCTTGGCGCAACGCGTCCGCATGTTTTCTGACATATGCGTGCATGATGTCTGCCGTGAATTCGGGATGAAATTGGACGCCCCAGGCGCTGTCGCCCAGACGAAACGCATGATGGGCTTCATATGGATTTCCTGCCAGCCGGAGCGCACTTGCCGGCAGCCGGGTCACCGTTTGCGCATGGGTCACATGCGCGGTAAACGTTTCCGGCAAATGGCCCAAGAGAAAATCCTTCCTGCCCTCATCGGTCAAGTTGATCGCGACGGTGCCGATTTCACGCCCTTCGGGATGATAATCCACCCCTCCCCCCATCGCCTGCGCCAATAGTTGATGCCCGAAACACACACCCAGCAACGGAATATTGCGCTCAACGGCCTGCGCTATCCAGGAAGCCAACGACCGCATCCAGTCCGTTTGATCGGTGACCATGGCGGGCGACCCAGTAATGATCACGCCCGCTAAACTATGCAACGGAGGCAAAGTCTCTCCCGCCATCGCGTCGATGACGGGAACTTCGGCAGCGGTCAAGCCGCAGCCGTCGATCATCCAGTCTTCAAAGTCGCCAAATTGTTGTTGCACGGCAGGGAAGGTCGAGCCTGTTTTGATGATGACGAATGTTTTCATGAGAGGTTGGAGAGAATAAATTTCAATATACTTTGTCAGAATAAAGTAACGCATTGTAACTGTTCGCGGCAAAAGGGAGCCCCTCCGTAGATGGCTTTTGGCGTTTCGCGCTGAAGAAAAGTTACAACTTATTTCGCCTTATAATAAGCCTTGCCACGTGAATCAAGAACTCAAATGAAAGCGTTCAAATCTTTATATGGACTTCCAAAGATAATTATCCTGGCCTTGCTGTCGGCATTGCCGATAGGAAATTCCGGACTCGCTGCCGCCGATATGCAATCGACGACAGCTGAAATCACGGCATCTTCCGATAGGGTTCAGGCTGCCGTCGATCTCGAGGTATTCGTCCGCGAAGGCTGCCCCCATTGCGTTAAGGCCGAAGAGTTCCTGTCCGCTTTGTCGGCCGAACGGCCGGATGTGCGGATTTCGATGCGCGATGTCAGCCGGGATGCCCTCGCGCTCGAACGCCTAAAGCAATTGTCAACCGCTCAAGGCCTTAACAAATTAAGTGTGCCGGCCTTTTATATCAACGGACAGTTGATTATCGGCTTTTCGGAAGATGCTAACACGGGAAACCAGATCCGGGCCGAGCTGGATCGGGCTAAGCACGCAAAACAAGCCCCCGTTGCCACCCCCGAGAGCTGCATCGTTGATAAAAACCAGACTTGCGAAAGCGAAACGCCCTCACCTTCCGGGCCGGAAAAGTTTGAAGTCGCGCTATTCGGCCATACCCTTTCGCTCGAACAGGTTGGCCTGCCGATGTTTACGCTGGCGATGGGCTTGCTCGACGGCTTCAACCCATGTTCGATGTGGGTGCTGATTCTGATGATTTCGCTGCTCGCGCCGATGCAAAACCGCTGGCGCATGCTCGCGGTCGCCGGAACCTTTATCGCGGTGGAAGGTGTCGCCTATCTCGTGTTCATGGCGGCCTGGCTCAATCTGTTCCTGCTCGTCGGTCTTTCCCGCGCCTCGGAGATCATCATCGCGGCCCTTGCGATACTTGCCGGCGCGATCCATATCAAGGATTTCCCGGCCTATGGACGCGGGATTTCGCTGTCGATACCCCAAAAATCAAAACCCGGCATCTATGTCCAAATGCGCCATATACTGCAAGCCGAAAATCTGCTTGGCGCGATGATCGGCGCAGTGATTCTGGCCATCCTGGTGCAGATCGTCGAATTTCTCTGTACTTCGGGCTTTCCCGCGCTTTATACCCGCATCCTGACTTTGCAGCAACTGAGCGGTTTTAGCTACTACGGCTATCTGTTGCTGTACAATGCGGCCTACATGCTTGACGATGTCATCGTACTCGGCATCGGTGTTTTCACCCTCAGCCAAAGGCGGCTTCAGGAGAACGAAGGCCGTTGGCTCAAGCTGATCAGCGGCGCGGTCATGGTCGGCCTGGGCGTCTATTTGTTGGCAATACGGCATCCGGGTTAATCAACAATTAGACAACAGAAGGGACAATTTTAGCTACTCCCCTCCTTGCCCTCATGCTGTTTCAAAAATATATCTTGACACCACTGAATAAGAAGTCCATACTGCTCTCGGCTTGAAAAGAAGATTTACCCTCTGTTTACCATTTCGACGTTTCTCTCGTAGTTTCTCGTCCTGTTTTTCATTTAGTAAGTTCCAATTTTACCAGCTAGACCCGCCTCATAAAGGCTTTACAAACAATATTTAATATTTACAGGACTTACTATGTCTACACTGACTACCGGCACCGTTAAATGGTTTAACTCTGAAAAAGGCTTCGGCTTTATCGAACAGAGCTCAGGCCCCGATGTTTTCGTTCACTTCAGAAGCATCGTCAACGCAGGCGGCTACAAAAGCCTGGATGAAGGCCAAAAAGTCGAATTCAGCGTAACCCGCGGCCCTAAAGGCCCACAAGCGGAAAACGTAAAAGTCATCTAAGTTGACTTTACTGGCTGCGATCGCAATTGCGGCGCAGCCAGTCTTTTAATACCAATAAAATCCCGCCTTAAATATTAGTCAACTGATTTAATAGACTAATGAACTCCTCCTTCCATTAACGATCAGAGCTGTTGAACGTAATATAAACCAACGTTCACGTTCGAATCTCAGGTTTCACACCTAAGCTCGCCCTATAGAGCATAGGCATGCCCAACGGTTAACTTGGAGTCATGTGACAGATGAAAAAACTCAGATTCAGTGTCGAGAGAGAACTGCAACATCAGGGAATCTGTGATGCGTCAGGGGCCGTTGTCCTCGATGAACAGCATTTTGCAGTTGCGAATGATGAAGACAATATCCTGAAAATCTATCGCTCGGACCATTCGGGTAGGCCCGTTGCTGGAATTTCCGGCAGGGATCTTAACGACTACTTTGATAACAATCCCAAAATCAAGGAAGTCGATATCGAAGCCGCGACCCAAATGGACGGCATAATCTACTGGATGACTTCTCATGGCAGAAATAAAGACGGTCAACTGGAACCGGAACGCCGGCAATTCTTTGCCAATAAATTATCCAAAGACGATGGCGACCCGCGCTTCAAACAAATCGGGCATTCCTATACGCGGCTCGTCGAAGACATGTTGCGGGATGAACGCTTGCAACGCTATCACCTTGAAGCTGCAGAACAACTACCGCCTAAAGCAAAAGGCGGGCTAAACATAGAAGGACTCGCCGCAACCCCCAATAACAAAGCGCTATTGATTGGTTTTCGCAATCCCATTCCTGACGGCAAGGCCATTCTTTTGCCCCTGACCAATCCCCTGGAATTGATTAAAGAAAAAAATGCCCATGCCATTTTTGGCAATCCCATAGAACTGGATTTAAATGGCCTTGGCATCCGGAGCCTCGAATACTGGGAAAGTCAGAATCGCTTCATCATCGTTGCCGGCGCTTATGATGGCAGCGATCAATTTGCTCTTTACCAGTGGTCAGGGCTGGAAAATGAAAATCCCGAACGGATTGAAGTCACCGGCTGGCCATCCGATTTTCGCCCGGAAAGTGTTTTGTTTTATCCGCATCGAGACAATCAATTTCAGCTTCTGAGCGATGATGGCTCGATCAAGAGAAATGCAGGAACGCCTTGCAAGGACATCAAGGATAAAGATCACCCGCTGAAATATTTCAGGAGCCTTTGGATTCGCATTGATGAAATTTAGGCCATTTCCGTGAATGATTATCTCCACCCGCCGGTCGGGTTTTGCAAACCCGACCG
This sequence comes from Methylomicrobium sp. Wu6, assembly GCF_035916875.1. Classification (NCBI taxonomy): domain Bacteria; kingdom Pseudomonadati; phylum Pseudomonadota; class Gammaproteobacteria; order Methylococcales; family Methylococcaceae; genus Methylomicrobium; species Methylomicrobium sp. Wu6. The sequence goes on along the minus strand of NZ_JAXUHN010000082.1, from coordinate 36,474 downwards.
TTACATTTCGTCTCCTTTGCCATCGCGCAAGGCACAAAACGTAAGCAACGGGGTTGGAAACCCCGTCGCGCCCATAGAACAGCCATTCCTGCCAAACCGGCGATATTGCCTATACATATAACTACAACCCATCAACTCCCTATCAACAAACGGTAAAACTTAAATATTTACCTGATCCTAGTTATAGTGGTTTTTATGATCTGGTGCTTTCGTGGCGTACAAATCACTGGGAAATGGATTGGTCTTACGGAATAGGCGGATGGCAAATGATATCTGGTAGCAAGTAGCCTTGATTCCGCTACGCTTCATCAAGCCCATAGGGCGGGTTAAACTCGCGCACGCATTGACTTTGAAATTACCCGGAGATTTCCGCGCGTTGGAACCCGCCTTCGGGAAAGCCAATTACTCCAAATCTCGTTCCTATGTACCCACTGGATCCACCCATTCCAAATGGATATTGCCCCAAGCAAGTAGCCTCGATGTAGCCATGCGGAATCGAGGAAAATCGAAGCCGCAAATCCCTCGATTCCGCTGCGCTTCATCGAGGCTACTCATTGGCCGGAGTCAACCTCGATGAAAATAAAACCGATGGAGACGATGAATTTCGTTGTTGATCAAGAATGGTGCAGTCGTTGGGTCAAGTTTTCATTGCAGCGCTTCCACTTGCACTATTGATCCGGCCCCATGAAGTTTCAAACTCCGTTCGGGCTGAGATTCGACGCCCCGGATGAACTGGCCTTTCGACAGGCTCAAGGCGAACGGCCTCAAACTTTTAAGGGCCGGATCAATAATGCTCGTCTGGGAATTGCGCCGTAGGGCAATTTTTTACTTTTCCATCGTTTTGATAAAAGCATTGGCTTCATTAATGGACTTTTCCATGGCGGCAATCAGGTTTGAAACATCCGTTTTTATTGAACCCAATTCGGTTTTCAGAGAAGCAATGGCCTGGGCATTGAGGTTATGCTTCATAAACATCACTTGATCCTTAAAAACCGCCAGAATCGGTTCGATTTTTGATTCGGCGCTCTTCATGGCCTTAATCAATTGCTGGTATTGGATTTTGGTTTCATTGAGCTTGTTTTGACTGCTGCGCTTGAGAGACGCGCTGCTGTATTGCGTGATTTCGTTTTCCCATTCACTGAACAAGGCCTCCGAGACATCTTCGATTTCACTGATGCGGTACCTGACTTCATCCGCTTTTTTAACGCTGGCCTCGTATTCGCTATTGAGTTTATTGTAAGTCGCCTCCAGATCGCCGCCCTTGAAATTGGTGACCGCTGTAAACTGCTCCAGGGCGGATTTGAATTGTTCCTTTGTTTCTTCCTGCGTATCGCGCGCCTTCTCAACCCGATGAACCATCACTTCCCGTTTAGGGATTCCTATTTTCTCCAGGCCGCTGTAATACAGGCTGGAACAGGCGCTCAGGCTAAAAATCAAAGAGAAAGATACGATCGGCAAGTAGTTCATTAATATCTCCGTTGGCGGTTTTGAGGCATTATAGAATAAACCCTTAGCGCCAAGGCAGGATCGGTACGGCGGAAATACTGTTTTTCGGCGAGCCTTTTAATACGCGGTCGCTATAGACCATGTAGACCAACGTATTGCGGTTTTTATCATAGAACCTGACCACCTGCATCGACTTGAAAACCAGCGAGGTGCGTTTCTTAAAGACATCTTCGCCATCGCGGGCGCCTGATTTAATTTTCGGATCAAGATTCACCGTCCCGGTTTGATGGCAGGACAAAGAAGCATCGGAAGTGTCTTCCGCGACGCCAACGGCCCCGGAAACGCCCCCGGTTTTTGCGCGGCTAATATAACAGGTCACGCCGGCCACATCCGGATCGTCAAAGGCCTCAATGACGATTTTATTATCGGGGCCAATGAGTTTGAATTCGGTATCGACGGAGCCGATCATGTCGGCCAAGGCGGGAGTAATGCAAGCCAGTAACAATAAGCCGATAAAAATATTATTTTTCATGGGGCTATCTCCGGAATAATCAGTGAAAAAAAACTCAGCTCCGTAGCGCTTTTTCCAGCTTTTTGCATTGCCCGGCATCCAGCCACCTCTCGCACCAGACATTCAACGCGGTCGCGCTGCCTTTCATCAAATCGAATTCCCTTTTGGCTTCGCCCGGTTGCTCCTTAGGCCACCAACTGTGCACAGCGAACTGTTGGGCAATGTAATCGCGGGCTTTGGATAATTCGGCTTCTGTGATGTTTATATTTTTCGAGGCCATTGGATTCACCAACCCAATAAAATAATAAAATAGGTAAAGGGATAGTTTACACGATACGCGGATCTGATTTTTCGTCAATAGTTGTTTTATATGGGTGGGTTAGACGCGCACACGCATTGACTTTGAATTTACCCGGAGATTACCGCGCGTTGTAAGCCGCCTTCGGGAAAGCCATTACTCCAAATCTCGTTCCTGTGTACCCACTGGATCCGCCCATTCCAAATGGATATTGCCCCAAGCGGACAAAATCGTGGAAACTCGAATAAGGCCAATCGGCGACACGTTTAACCAAGCCGTGTTTGACCGGATTGTAGTGGATGTCATCGAGCGGATGCCCGCTGGAGCAGGTCCTGCATGAGCCGACGGCCGATCATGCGGTTTTGCAATGCCGGATCGACCGTGACGGGTCCCAGGCCGACAATCATTGAACGGTCGGCATCGCCTGGGGTTGCCAGGCGTATCGTCAGGTTTATCATGTGCAAGGGTAATCGTCGGAATTGATAAATTGAATCAGCTCGGCCGCGATACTGATCGCGATTTCCGCCGGCGTATGACTCTTGATCGGCAAGCCGATGGGCGCATGCAGCTTTTGCAGTGTTTGCCCGGACAATGCCTCCTTGATCGAGGCAATTTTTTACGGCTGCCTAATAGGCCAAGGTAAGGAACATTCTTTTCGGCCAGCTTCGCCAAGACCTGTGCATCGGTTCGATGGCTGTGCGTCATGATGATGACAAAAACCTCCGGGCCTTCCGGAATCATTTTATCGATCTCAGCATAAGAGATGACGATTTTTTTCCAGGCGACGCCATTGCTTTTCATCGTTTCGAGGCCTGCCCGCTCGTCGATCACGACGCTATCGAAAGACAGTAGATCGAGCACTTTCGAAAGCATCAGACTGACATGCCCGCCTCCGATGATATAAGCGCATCTGCGCAGCCCGATCACTTCCTGGTAATGCCAGTCTTCGCCGGCCTCGTAATGTGCAGATAATCCCGTCGAGCCAGCGTCGATCAATTGCAGGCCATACCTTGAAATGACGAGGCGCCTTGGCGTTCTGAGGCGGCAGCATTCGTCCAACTGTTCGAAGAGGGGTAGGTCCTGAAGCCGGCAGGGATAGACTAAAACCGTTTGTTCGCCTCCGCAGATCATGCCGGAGCCGTTGCCCGTTTCAGACGCATGATGCACAATGGAATGAATCTTCGGCTCTGTTTGTCCCCAGGCCATCGATTCCCTGACCGACTCAATCAAGCCATTTTCAATGGTCCCCCCCCCAATCGTTCCGATCACCCCGCTTGCGGTGACCGCCATTTTGGCGCCGCGTCTGCCCGGAGAACTGCCGGCACTGTCCACCACAATCAACAGCATGACCTGAGCGCCCGAAGCCAGGGCGTCGCCAATCCATTGCCAGGGTTGCGCCGGATCAACCATACAACTCCTTGCTCGAGGCGTAATAGACCGCCATGACTGACGAAAAAAGCGCACTGGCCAAAAACCGCCAGTTGAGCGGTATCAGGTTTTGGATGACGTAATTGGCCAGAAGCGCAAACGGCATGGCGTACAGAAAGGAATCCAGACCGATCGCCAACAAGCCCCAGTTGATTTCCGAACCGCGACCCGAAACCAAGTTAATCAGCGCGATATGCCGCGCGATCCACAGCGGATTGAAAAACGCTTCCGCACAGAGCATGCGCTTTATCGCATGCCATCGACCGGCATGGTCAAACTGCCGATCTATCCAGGCGAAATACGCCGGTATCTCGATCGCATAAAGCGTTCCGCCGACAAGCATCATGCCCAGCGTCCGGCTAATCTGAAATTCGCCCTCGATCGCGGCGGCAATGGCATCGCCGCCCGCATAAACCACACTGCCGTGAACCACGTTGCGCCAGCTAAGCATCGGGATGTTGTTTCTGATAGAGCGCCAACAGCACTTTTTCCGGCGTCATCGGAGCGCGGAAATCGGGCTGCCAGGCGGGAATAAACGCCCGAATCGCCTTGCACAGCGCGAAATACGCCGCAATACCGTACATCAAGGGCGGTTCGCCGACTGCTTTTGAATGCATCAGCCCCGGCGGATTCGTCGCCGATGCTAAAAAATGCACGTCGATGTCGGGTGCAAAATGCATATCCGGAATTTTGTAAGCGGTCAGATTATCGGTCAACAAACGCCCGGAGTCATCGAAGAGGACCTCTTCCAGCGTCATCCAGCCCAGCCCTTGCACGATTCCGCCTTCAATCTGGCCGCAGTCGACCATCACATCCAGCGGTTGACCGTCGTCGTGTACGACTTTTACGCTATCGATGCGATAGCGGCCGCGCAGACAATCGAGGGTAACTTCGACCGCCGCACAGCCGTAAACATGATAGGCGAAGGGCTGTCCTTGCTCTTTGGTCCGGTCGAAAAACAGCTCGGGCGTCGCATAATGCACCTCCGCCGACAAGGCCGTCCGCGATAGATAGGCCAGACTGACCAGTCTGTTCCAGCTCAGCTCTGTGGGTTGGCCTTGTCGGCAAACCTGTTCCCTCTCGAAGGTAATCTCCGAGGCATCGACGCCGCCCAACCGAGCGGCGGCCAGATCGATCAGGCGCTGCTTGATCTGCAATGCCGCCAGGCGCGCCGCCTGGCCGTTCAGATCGGCGCCGGTGCTGGCGGCGGTCGGCGACATATTCGCGATGCGCGTGGTATTGGTGCTTTCAACCTTGACGCGTTGCTCGTCGATACCGAAAACGACGGAGACGACCTGGCCAATCTTCTGTTTAACGCCCTGCCCCATTTCAACCGCGCCGCAACTGACGCTGACGCTACCGTCGCCGTAAACATGCAGCAGCGCATCGGCCTGATTCAGAAAAGTCGAGGTAAAAGAAATGCCGAAACAGATCGGCATGATCGCGATGCCTTTCTTTTCGAGTTTATGGGCCGCATTGAACGCATCAATTTCCAGCTGCCGTTGCTGCAGGGCAAAACGGGACTGCGCCTCACGCCAGCATGCGGTCGCCATGCAACGCCGCGCCTGCATGCCGTAGTAAAAATGCTGGCCTTCCCGCAGCAGGTTGACTTCTTGGATTCGGCTCGCGTCGACCCCCATTTTATCTGCCGCCTTAAAAATCGCACTCTCCAGAACATACATCGCCTGCGGCCCGCCGAATCCACGAAAAGCGGTATTGGGCGGCAGATTCGTCCGGCAACTGACCGCGCTAACCTGCATATTCGGGATGAAATAACTGTTGCCGGCATGAAACAACGAGCGCTCCAGAATGGGCGGAGACAGGTCGGCTATCGCGCCGGCATTCTGGAAGAAATCGGCCCGGTAAGCCAGAATCTTGCCGGACCGATCCAGACCGATCTTAAAATCGGCCTCATAAGGGTGGCGCTTGCCGGTCAGCCGGTAGTCCTCATCCCGCCGCAGCGAGATTTTTACGATCCGTTGCAGGTGATGGGACGCCAGCGCCGCCATCACCGCAAATGCAGTCGCCTGTTCTTCCTTGCCGCCAAAACCGCCGCCGAGGCGCACCACATCGACTTCGACCGCATGCATCGGCAGGCCCAATACCCTCGCGATGCTGCGCTGCGTGCCCCCTGGGGACTGGGTCGCCGAAAAAACCCGAAGGCCGTTGTTTTCCAGAGGATAGGCGATCGCATTCTGGGTTTCGAGATACATGTGCTCCTGCGCGCCGGTCACAGCCGAGCCTTCGACGATCAGATCGCATCCGGCCCAGGCCGCTTCGACATCGCCGCAAGAAAACAGCCTTCTCGGCGCGATATGCAGACCCATTTTATCCGCTGTCCGGGCGTCGAATACGGCAGGCAACGACTGGTAATCGACCACGACCGACGCCGCCGCCTGCCGGGCAATCTCGCCGGTTTCGGCAACCACCAAGGCGATCGGCTGCCCCAGATACACAACTTCTTTTTCGGCCAGCAGCACTTCGTCGGCCGAAAAATTGCCGATTTGATTCACCCCCGGAATATCGGCCGCCGTAAAAACCGCAATCACCCCGACATGCGCGAAAGCAGGCTCGGTATCGATCTTTTCGATGATGCCGCGCGCAATAGAGGAGACCGCCGGATAAACCGCCAGCGTTCCCTCCGGATGCAGCAGATCGTCGGTGAATTGGGACGCGCCTTGCGCATGCAGTTCGGCATCACGCAGTTTCATGCAGCGCCTCCCAGCAGAGTTGCTCCGGAAACAGTTTCAGGAAATGGGCGAAAATCAGCTGCCTGAGCAGCAGGCCTTTATAGTCGGCGGTGCCGCGGATATCCGAAATCGGCGCAATTTCGCTTTGCGCGACCCTGGCCGCTTCAAGAACGACTTCCTCGCGCACCGCCTTGCCCAACAGAAACTCGCAGGTCGAGTTCAAATACAGTGGAATCGGCGCGACGCCGCCGGCGGACAAGCAAACCTTTTGAATCACTCCGTTCGATAGCTCGATCAGCAGCGCCGAATTGACGCTGGCGATATCCAGGTAGGTCCGTTTACTGACCTTTTCAAAGCTGAATCCGAAAGGCGGTTCGGGAAGCGCTAAACTGATTTCCCGGAGCAGTTCGTCCGGCCCGCAATCGATTTGTTTGTAGGCCTTGAAGAAATCCCGCAAGCGGACCGGGCGTTCCTGCATTGGCCCATCGATGTGAAGACGCGCATCCAACGCCAGAAAAAACACTGCCAGATCGGCGATCGGCGAAGCGTTGAATAGATTGCCTCCAACGGTCGCCCGCTGCCGAATCGGCGCGCAACAGATCCGCCTGAAATCTTCGTCGATCGCCGGAAACAGATTTTGCAGTGCTTGAGAGGTTCGCAGCTGCTCGATCGTCGTTGCTGCATCGATGATGCAGCGGCCGTCCTGCAGGCGGACACATTCGGCGCTGTTTTCTGGCCGCAGGAAATTCAGCGGAGCGGAACATAATATTTCCGGTTTTTGCACAAACAGGTCAGTGCCGCCGGCGACCCTGACGGCATCCGAATCTCCAGGTGCCGGCTTTATCCGGGGCAAAGAGGCCAGTTTTTCCGGAATCGACGCAAAGTAACGCGGCAGCAAATGCCAATCGATGCAATCCCGGATGCGGTTTTCCTGAGGCGAGCCGCTCAAATCGAAACGACTGCAAAGTGCTTGAATGGTCCGTTTGATGCCCGCATAGCCGGTGCAGCGACAAAGATTGCCCGCCACCGCATCCATCGCCGCGGCGGCATCGGAGTTTATGCTGTTCAGAAAAAAGGCGGTTAACGCGATCACGAATCCCGGCGTACAAAAGCCGCATTGAATGCCGCCCTGGGCCACCAGCATTTGTTGAATCGGATTCAGCTCCGGGCCGTTAATGCCCTCTATCGTGACCAGATGACAGCCGGCAACCGCGCCGAGCGGCAATAAACAGGAGTTGACCGGAACATAACGCATTCGTGATGACGCCTCGGGCGTGCCCAGCAAGACCATGCAGGCGCCGCAGTCGCCCTCGCGGCAGGCTTCCTTCGTGCCGGTCAGATGATGAACGCGGCGGATGATGTCCAGCAACACCACACCAGGCCCGGCCTTTTCCTCGATTTTGTCCCGGTTCAGCAGAAATGGGACCGCTTCGCTCGCAACAGACATGCGTTTATACCCCCAGGTCGGTGAATTGAAAGGTGCGACTGTCAAACAGCCCCCGATCGCTCAACTTCAGATCCGGGATCACCAGCAAAGCCATGAACGACAGGGTCATGAACGGAGTCCTCAGGGGCGAGCCGATCCGTTTGGCGATGCGGTCCAGTTCCGCGTAGCGATTTGCGACATAGTCGCCATCCCTGTCGCTGATCAAGCCGGCGATCGGCAGCGGCAAGCACTCGAAGCGGTCGTTTTCCACAACGGCGATGCCACCCTGTTGCTCGATAATACCATTCACGGCCCGGCAAATTGACTCCGCATCGGCCCCTACCGCGATAATGTTATGCGAATCGTGCGCCACGCTCGACGCCAGTGCGCCCTGCTTCAGGCCGAAACCCTGAATGAACGCGACGGCCGGCTTTTCGGGGCGATAGCGATTGACCACGGTCAACATCAGCACATCCCGTTCGATATCCGCGACGATGTTGCCACCGGAGACCTTAGGCGCCAGCACCCTTGCACGGGTCAGCAATTCGCCATCAAGCGCCTGAATCACGCGGATGGTTTGACTCGCCGATTTTATAATCAAGTCGGAAATCTGAATCCTGCGGGCGTTAAACCGATTGATCGGTTTCGGTTTCACGACCGGTAACAGGCTCTTGCCACGTTCGGCAGCCACACGGCCGGCCAGCCAGGTTTTCAGGGGCGTCAGCGTTTCAAGATCACTGACAAGCACCGCATCCATGCGGTCACCCGGCCTTAATTGTCCGATAGGCAGGCCATAGTGCCGGACCGGATTGATCGATGCGCATTGCAACACATCGAAAAGCGCATGGCCGTATTGCAACGCTCTCGCCGCCAGCCTATCGATATGCCCCGCCGCCAGTTCGTCCGGATGCTTGTCGTCGCTGCACAGCATCACTTTGTCCGGATGAAGGCTGATCAATGGATGCAGGGCCTCGAAATTGCGCGCTGCCGAGCCTTCGCGGATCAGGATATGCATGCCCGAGGCCAACTTTTCCTCGGCTTCTTTCAAGGTAGTGCATTCATGGTCGGTACTGATTCCTGCTTCCGCATAGCGGACAGCCTCCGAACCCGACAATCCCGGCGCATGGCCGTCGATCTTACAGCCGTAACGTCGGGCCAGATCCAGCTTGGCCAGAATATCGGGATCGCCCGCGAGGACGCCCGGATAATTCATCACTTCGGACAAATAGCTGGCCTCGCCTGTTTGAAACAGCATCTCCAGTTGCTCGCAATCGAGCCTGGCACCGGCCGTCTCAAACGACGTCGCCGGCACACAGGACGGCGCGCCAAAGCAGAATTTGAACGGGGTTTGCCGGGCACTATCGATCATGAAGCGCACGCCGTCGAGACCCAATACATTCGCAATCTCATGCGGGTCCGAAACCGCCGCCACCGTGCCATGGCGAGCCGCGATCCGGGCGAACTCCGCCGGCGTCAGCATCGAGCTTTCAATATGCACATGCGCGTCTACAAAGCCAGGCAAGAGATATGGCAGGCCCGAATCTTCGCCACCAAGTTCGGAGATGGCGGTGATCACACCATCGCGCCAGTAAATTTCGGCCGCAAAGATGCGTCGTGAAGAAACTTCGACAAGATTGGCCCTGAGCGAATCGCGGAGGCTTTCGATTAAAGGATAATATGGCATGCGTCTGCTCCAGCTCCAGCCCCAGCCCCAGTTTCAGTTCGCCGCGGATTTGCGCGCCGCCTGTTCGAACGCCTGTTCGAACGCCTGATCCTTCGCATGTTCGGACATCGCTTCCTCGAGCTGTTTGATTTACTTCGCCAGGGCCTTAGGGATGCGGCGGGAAACGAACCGCATCCTGCTAGCTGTTAAATAGTCATTGCAGCGCTTCCACTTGCACCAGATTGTCCGAAAACGACGGCGCATTGCCCATATTGACCAGTTCCGCCGTACTGATGCTGTTCACCGTCCCATCATTCAACTGCCGCCAATAACCCAGCGTCGCGACGATCAATCCCGGCTTCACATCCTCGGTGATCCTGGCAACGCCCGCAAAAGCGCCCCGCCCGTTAAACACCCTGACCTGATCGCCATGCTGGATGTCGCGCTGATCGGCGTCAGCTTGATTGATCAGTACGAATTGCTCGCCCTGCCCCTGAATTTTGTTTTCCATATTCGCGTAGCAGGAATTCAGGAAACAGTGACTCTTCGGAGAGACGATGTTCAGGGGATAGCGTTTGGCCAGATCGGGATTCGTTGCAGGCGTTTCCCTGGAAGGCACATAATCCGGCAGCGGGTCCAGCGCTTCGCCCGGTTGAAAGCCCTCGTACATCTGCCGGAAAGGTCCCGGTACAAAATTGGTGGCGCCCGGAGCGATCAGCTGGCACTTACCGGACGGCGTCGGGAAATTGCCTTCCTTGTGCGGCGCCCGATCGTCCTTGGTGCCGACGTTTAAACGCGCGAAGCCGTTTTGACGCAGAGTTTCCAGAGTGATGCCCTGGCACGCGGGCGCATTCCAGTCGACATAATGCTCCAGGCATTCGGAGTCGGACCACTTGAAATTATCTTCCTGAAAGCCGAACCTCGCGGCCAGACGCCGGAAAATCTCGTTATTCGGGATCGCCTCGCCGGGAGAATCGACGCATTTGGCATTGTAGGTCAGATACAGATGCCCCCAGGACAGGATGATGTCTTCCAGCTCCGCGCCCATCGACGCGGGCAGCAGAATATCGGCGTACAAGGCGGTGTCGGAGATGAAGTGTTCCGCCGAAACCAGGAATAGATCGTCGTTCTTCAAGCCTTCGACGATCTTGTCGGTTTCCGGCGCCTGGGTGACCGGGTTCGCGTTCCAGCACATGATCGATTTGATCGGCGGACCGGCGGGCGGATCGATGGTCAGGGCGCGGCCGATCCCCAAGGCGTTGATCACGCGCGCGCCTTCAGGGATCAGGTCAGGCCGGCAGATCACGTCGAACCTGTAAGGATGCTCCCAAACCGGAAATTGCAGAATGCCGCCGCCGACATGACGCCAGGCGCCGGTCAAGGCTGGCAGACAGGAAACAGCGCGAATGGTCTGGCCGCCGCCGTGATGCCGCTCCAGCGCGACGCCGATCCGGATCGCGGCGGGTTGCGTGACCGCATATTCGCGGGCCAGCTCGCGAATGTCGTCGGCCGGGATGCCGGTGATTTCTTCCGCCCATTCAGGCGTCCGCGATTTCGCCCGTTCCGCCAGCTCCGCAAAACCGGCCGTGTAGCGATCGACATAATCCTGATCGATCAAGCCCTCTTCGATGATCGTATGGATCATCGCCATCGCCAACGCGCCGTCCGTACCCGGCTTCGGCGCGAGATGCCAGTCGGCTTCCTTCGCCGTGCGGGAGGCATAGGCGTCGATCACGACGACCTTGGCGCCTTGCTTCTGCGTTTCCTTGACGATGTGCCAGTGATGCAGATTGGTGCTGACCGAATTGCAGGCCCAGATGATGATGTATTTGGCGTGAATGAAGCTTTCCGGATCGACCCCGGCGGTCGGCCCCAGCGTCAACAGCCAGGCGGTGCTCGAGCCTTCGCCGCAGAAGGTGCGCTCGGTCACGGTGGCGCCCATGCGGTTGAAGAAAGCATCGCCGCCGTTCAGCCCATGGACCAGGCCCTGATTGCCGAGGTAGCTGTAAGGCACGATCGCCTGTGGGCCGTGTTCGGCGATGATCGCCTGCCAGCGGCTGACGATTTCATCCAGCGCTTCATCCCAGCTGATCCGCGTGAACTGGCCGCTGCCTTTCGGGCCGCTGCGGCGCATCGGATAAAGCAGGCGACCCGGATGATAGTGACGTTTTTCGTAATCCTTCAGCTTGACGCAGAGCCCGCCCCGCGTCATCGGATGATCGGGGTTGCCTTTGACGCCGGTCAGCTTGCCGTCGGTCACCTCGAAGACCATCGCGCAGGTATCGGGACAATCGTGCGGGCAACCGCCGGGATGTGTTGTTTTGATCGGTTCGGCCATGTTGGATTTTGCGCTGGAAAAAAGCTGATCATAACTTATTCTGCGGGGGCGGTCATGTTTGATAAACCTCATCATGACTGCCGACATTGATCAAAATGATTTCCTTTTCGGTGATCAGCATTTCCAGGGTGATTCGATAACTGATATTGATCGATACCGAGTGCAAGGCAGCCAATTTGCCTTTCAAGGGATGCAAGCGGAGCGAGGGATGATGGGGATTTTGAGACAGCAACAGCAGGGTTTTGCGATATTGCTCCTTGAGCTCCGGATGCTGCCTGGCAAAGCGTTTGGCGCGTTTTTTATAGCTGTCGGTAAAAACTAAGGTGTAGCTCATTCGGTAAACAGATCAGCCACATGTTGATCCACAGACTCCTTGCTGAACCGGCCAGCGGCAATATCCTGTTGCGTCTCATACAGCGCGGCTTCCAGTTCCATTTCGCGCAGATAATGGTAATGCTCGATCTTCATCACCACATAACATTCTTTCCCGCGCACCGTGATAACGGCTTCCGGCTGATTGGCTAGGTTTTCTTCCAGACAGGCGATGCCTTTGGTTTTTAGTTCGTTTGCTGTAATCATGCTATGTCACCCGATTAATCGTACGATTAACTATATGATTAAATAAATACTTCGTCAAATAGTCGAGTTTCAACGCGTTCCAGCGTTCCCGCAAAGGCGCCTAAGGTCACAGAAATCAATTGGTCTCGACGAACGAGAACGGTTAGCGAGGCTTTAATCGCGACGTGGGCGTCGCTCCCACATGACCCGTCCTTCTCACGGTAACGGCAGTCGCGCGCATTCTGGTCGATTAAGCTGTATTTCATTTTGTGGCGATTCCCATTAGAATGCGCCCCCCTTTGATCATTCAAGATTCATACACAAGGAAAATCGCTTTTGGAAATTGTTTTCGTTTTTGGCCGCTTGTTTCTGTCGTCAATCTCCAACGTTATTCAAAAACAGCTATCGCATCAGGGCCTGCATCCGTTTTACATCGTCGCAACAACCTATGCCGTGCTGGCCGTTCTCGCCTTGCCGTTCTTTATCAACGGGGCCTTTTCCGAGCTGAGCACGTCATTCTGGATCAATGTGTTTCTGGCTTCCCTGCTCGACGTCGGCGGCTGGATGTTTATGGTGATGTCGCTATCGAAAACCGATTTGTCGGTGTTCGGGCCGCTGAATGCCTACAAGGTCGTCATTTCGATGCTGTTCGCGCTCGTTTTCCTGGACGAGATGCCGACACTGCAAGGCTTTGCGGGGGTCATCGTTATCGTCGCCGGCAGTTTTTTCCTGTTGCCGCCGGCGAACGGCGCGGCGCCGAACCGCTTCGCCACACTCCTGCAGGATCGAGGCGTGCAGGCAAGGTTTCTTTCGATCTTGCTGTTTTCGATCGGCACGGTGTTCCTGAAAGGCTCGCTCGAACATTCCACGCCTCTGGAGACCCTGATCTTCTGGTCATGGTTCGGCTTGCCCATGGTTTTGCTCGCGAACGCCTTGTTGAAAACGGAGAGTCTGACGGACAACGTCAAAAAATCGCAACCGCATCTGTTGCTGATGACGGCGGTCGGGTTGACGGTTTTCGTGATGCAATATCTGACGCTGGTGCTGCTGTCGCAAATGCTGATAGCCTACACCCTGGCCCTGTTTCAACTGGGCATGTTGTTACAGGTATTCCTCGGCCATCGGATATTCAACGAGCCGCATCTGGTGCGCAGGCTTATCGGCAGCCTTGTGATGGTGCTGGGGAGTCTGCTGGTATTGCAGGTGTACTAGCCGACGCGCGACAAATTATGCCGGGTGCCCCGGGTGAAAGCGTAAAATACTCCCTTTCCCCCCTGACGAATGAACCATGCCGAATAAGATTTGCAGCAAAGCCGGGTTAGCGCTGTTCGGCTTCGGGCTGCTTTCTCAGCTGGGCGCGCCCCAGGCCCATGCGGCTCAGCGCGAGCCCTGGCAGTCGCCGGGCCACCTGCTGAAAAGCTTCATCGAGATCGCGATGTTCAACGAATATTCGAAGCAGCCGGCGGGCATCCGCAAGTGGACGCGGCCGATCGACTATTTTTTTGTGCACCGGGTCGGCGACCAGGAACTGCATGAAAGGTTGGCGCGAATGCATATCGCGCAGCTGTCCGAGATTACCGGCTTGAGCATCAGGCCGGCGACAACGCAAGCATCGGCCAATCTGTTGATCATTTTTTCGACCGAGATGCGGCTGCGGAACGACTTATTGAGCGACTTCGGCATCCACTCGAAATCGCAGCGGGACAATCTGTTCCGCCGTAGCGTTTGTCTGGGGCATTTCGCGCTGGCAGGCGACGCCTCCATCGCGCGGGCGGTCGTTCTCATTCCGGTCGACCGCGCCACCGCGCACGCCAAGCTGGTCGATTGCATCGTCGAAGAAATCACCCAGGTGCTTGGGGTGCCGAATGATTCCGAGAAGGTGTTTCCCTCGATATTCAACGACAAGTCGGTCAACACGCTGCTGTCCGGCCTGGATTATCTGCTGCTGAAAATGCTCTACGATCCGCGCATCAAGGCCGGCATGAGCCTCCAGCAGGCGGCGCCGGTGCTGAAAACGATTGTCGATGAATTCGAACGGGATAAGCTGATCGAAACCGCCGAAGCGAAGGTCAGGACCGGGAAGTTGTACGAGTTGCTGTATTGAGGCGGCAAAAAAAAGGCCGGAGAGAATCCGGCCTTTTTTGATCCTTCGCTTAGTGCAGAAGTCCCTGCAACAAGCCGTTCAGCTTGTGCACGAACGCGGACGGATCGTCGAGCTGGCCGCCTTCGGCCAGGATCGCCTGGTCGAACAGGATATGCGTCAAATCGGCGAAGCGGCTGTCGTCCTGCTCGGCTTTCAGCCGCAGCACCAGGGCATGGTCCGGGTTGATTTCGAAGATCGGCTTCTTGCCGAAGCTCATCTTCTGGCCGGCTTCCTTCATGATCCGCTCCATGTTCAGGCTCATGCCGTAAACGTCGGAGACCAGACAGGCCGGAGATTCGGTCAGACGGTGGCTCAAGCGTACTTCGCTGACTTTGTCGGCCAGTACGTCCTTGATCTGGGTCAGCACCGATTCGAAATCCTTGCTGACTTCTTCCTGATGCTTTTTCTCTTCCTCGTCATCCAACTTGCCGAGGTCCAGCTGGCCCTTGGCGACCGATTGCAGGTGCTTGCCGTCGAATTCGTCGAGGCTCGATACCAGCCATTCGTCGACGCGGTCGGACAGCAGCAAGACTTCGATGTTCTTCTTGCGGAAGATTTCGAGATGCGGGCTGTTCTTCGCGGCCGCGTAGCTGTCCGCGGTCACGTAATAGATATGCTCCTGGCCCTCCTGCATCCGGCCAACATAGTCTTCCAGGCTGACCGACTGCTTGTCGCCGTCGCCATGCGTCGAGGCGAAGCGCAAGAGTTTCGCGATACGTTCCTTGTTCGCATGATCCTCGATCGGTCCTTCCTTGATCACCGCGCCGAATTCGCCCCAGAATTTTTCGTATTTTTCCGGTTCGTTCTTGGCCAGACCCTCCAGCGTGCCAAGCACCTTCTTGACCGCGCCGGACTTGATCGTGCTGATCTGCTTGCTTTGCTGCAGGATTTCGCGAGAGACGTTCAGCGGCAGCGAGTTCGCGTCGATGACGCCCTTGATGAAACGCAGATAGCGCGGCATCAGCTGTTCGGCGTCATCGGTGATGAACACCTTGCGGATGTACAGCTTGACGCCGTGCTTGTTGTCGCGGTCCCACAGATCGAACGGGGCACGCGACGGCACGTACAACAATAAGGTATATTCATTGGTGCCTTCGACCTTGCTGTGCACATAGGTCAGAGGATCCTGGAAGTCGTGGCCGACATGCTTGTAGAACTGGTTGTAGTCGTCCTCGCTGATGTCCTGGCGCGCCTTGGTCCATAAGGCCGATGCGCTATTGACGGTTTCTTCCTCGACTTGCGCGGCCGGCTTTTCGGCCTCTTCATTGCCTTCTTCGTCGTAGGACGGCAGGGCTTCCTTGTCCATCACGATCGGCAGGGAAATATGGTCGGAGAATTTCCGAACGATCGAACGGATGCGGTAGCCGTCCAAAAATTCGCTTTCGGATTCCTTCAAATGCAGCGTGATTTCGGTGCCGCGCGTGGCTTTTTCGACCGATTCGAGCGTATAGTCGCCCTCGCCCGCCGATTCCCAGCGCACGCCTTCGCTTGTCGGCGCGCCGGCCTTGCGGGTGACCAAGGTCACCTTGTCCGCGACGATGAAGGCCGAATAGAAGCCGACCCCGAACTGGCCGATCAGTTCGCTGTCCTTGGCCTGGTCGCCGGTCAAGGCTTCGAAGAACTGCTTGGTGCCGGATTTCGCAATCGTGCCGATATGCTCCTGCACTTCCGCGCGGGTCATGCCGATGCCGTTGTCGATCACCTTGATCGTGCGCTTGTCCTTGTCATATTCGAGGCGGATCTTCAGGTTGCTGTCGCCTTCGTACAGGTTCTCATTGGACAAGGCCAGGAAACGCAGCTTGTCGGACGCATCGGAGGCGTTCGATATCAGCTCGCGCAAAAAGATTTCCTTATTGCTGTACAAGGAATGGATCATCAAATGCAACAGATGTTTGACTTCGGTTTCAAAGCCCAGGGTTTGTTTTTTTGCTTCTACTGTCATGTATACTCGTTCCGGTTAGAAAGAATGGATGAGCACTGAAGTGGGGGCCGGGGATTTATTTTTCAAGCCTAGGTTTGGGAAACGAGTGTTCCGATACTCAGTTCAGCAAGCTCTTCGTTTCCACTTTGCCGATTTTGTTTTTTTGCTGATGCAAAAGATCGGTCATTTTGTTGCCGGGCAACGGCGGGCTAAAGAAATAACCCTGGATGATGTCGCACTTGCGACCGACGAGATAACGCAGTTGTTCCTCGGTTTCGACCCCTTCCGCAACAATCTTCTGTCCCAGCGAATGCCCCATCTCGATGATGGCGCGGGCAATATTCCTGTCCCGTGAATCACATGTCATCTCCCGAATAAACGACTGGTCGATTTTGAGCACATCGACCGGAAAATTCTTCAGGTAAGACAGCGACGAGTAGCCGGTGCCGAAATCGTCCAGCGCCACACGGATACCCATTTTTTTCAGGCGCTTCAGTTGCAGTTCGATCCGTTTGACGTCGCCGATCAGCATCGACTCGGTAATTTCGATCTCCAGGTGTTCGGGCGCAAGGGCACTGTCGCTAAGCGCTTCTTCGACGATTTGTAAAAAATCAGGATCGGTAAATTGCCGCGCCGAAATATTGACAGAAACCTGCGGCAACGGAATGCCGTCCTCCTGCCAGAGTTTGATCTGCCCACAGGCCGACCTTAGAATCCATTTGCCGATCTCGAAGATCAGACCCGATTCTTCAGCAAGCGGAATGAAAAAATCCGGCGGCACCATCTTAGTCTCTCCGTTGTCGCAATGAAACCAACGAATCAACACTTCCGCGCCGCACAGCAGTCTGTCCTGCGCAAGATATTGCGGCTGATAATATAACTGCAATTCGTTGCGCGCTATCGCCTTGCGTAAACCCATCTCCATCGTCAAACGGTCCTTCCTCGCGTCGTTGCAATCATTGCGGTAAAATTGGTAGTTGTTGCGACCGCTGTTTTTCGCTTCATGCATTGCGAAATCCGCATTTTTCAGCAATGTCTCGGGAGTTGAGGCGTCCTCGGGAAACATCGCGATCCCGATACTGACGCCGATAAACACTTCCTTGCGCTGTATGTAGAACGCTTCTGATAAGCTCTGTATGATCTTCTTCGCTACCATCGATGCGGCATAGACGGTCCGCTCATGATCCTTGTCATTCAGCATCAGCAAAGCAAATTCGTCGCCGCTCAAACGGGCCGCCACATCGCCCTTGCGCGTCATCTTACTCAATCTTGTCCCGGCCAACTTCAGCAACTCGTCGCCCGCATCGTGGCCCAGCGACTCGTTGATCG
Source organism: Methylomicrobium sp. Wu6 (assembly GCF_035916875.1). Classification (NCBI taxonomy): domain Bacteria; kingdom Pseudomonadati; phylum Pseudomonadota; class Gammaproteobacteria; order Methylococcales; family Methylococcaceae; genus Methylomicrobium; species Methylomicrobium sp. Wu6. The sequence continues at coordinate 18,723 of NZ_JAXUHN010000082.1, read as the reverse complement.
ATTTGAAGCGGTCGAGATCGATGTGCAAAACTACCGCGTGTAATCGATAACGACCCGATGTCGACAGAAACTGCCCTAACCGTTCAAAAAGCAATGGCCGATTGCAGAGACCGGTCAGATCGTCATGCTGCGAGAGTTGCTTGATCCGGCTTTCGAGCCGTTTTTGTTCGGAAATGTCGGTCAGGCTGGCGAAATAATGAAGGTTATGTTCGTCGGTTTTTATCGCGGTCATTTCGATTTGGGCGGGAAAAACATGGCCCTGTTTATGGCGGCACTCGAACTCCCGTAACCAGTGCTTAGGGTTGGCCGCATCGAATAATCCGTCAGGCTGAGGTAGCGTTTTCTCCGTTTTGGAACCACCGACAATCATCGCAAGACTTCTATCGGTTAATTCTCCGGGCTGATAGCCGGTCAATTCGCCGAAAGCAGAGTTGCTTTCGAGCAGATGAAAATCCTGATCAAGCAGCGCATAAGCGATATGCGAACGGAGCAAGGCCTGTTCGAACCATTCGAGACGGGTCCTTTTTTTATCGAACTCGCTTGCCGGCCTGCCGGTGACGATCAGCCGAAAACGCTTTTGCTCGAGATCGAATACCGGCGTGCGGGTTTCTTCGATCGTCAATTCAGATGAAATTGTCCTAAGCGTCTGGATAGGCGCGCCTAGCTCCCAGCACTTTTTATCCGCCCCCGCGCCGGCTTTCAACGCAGCGACACTACAACCGGCTTCCTGGGCCAATTCAAAATCGGTTTTCCCGACATAGTCCGCTTCCGACAATCCGACATCGGCCAGATAACTTGGTGCTGCGGTCAGCCAGCGACCATCCTTGTCTTTTAAACATAAAAGTCCGGGGAAATACCGGGTTAGCAGTTGATCGGAAAATTGTAATGTAGGTGCTTCTACATTGACCCGAAGAGGCAGCTTATCGGAGAATTGCAGGCTTTTACCCGTCAGAAGGCAGGTTGCGGCCGCGTAGAGACAGAATAAGCCGTTGACCGCCAGCAGCGGCAATGCGTAATCGAGCCGCGGCTCATATTGATCGGCGAGAAGGTATAGAATATCCGCGAATGCGAGCGTTATGGACAGGTACAGAAATACCTTATGTTTCATATTGCCCCAGAATGATCGAATGGGTCCGGCAAAGTACTCATGGCTCTTCCACGCTGCGGGAAACGGCAAATAATTATAGCTTCACGGCGGTAATTGAAGTAAACAACAAGCAAATCTGCAACAAGGTCTGCCAGGGGTCACCCGGCTGTTGACCCTTGATCTCGCGGTCGGCTTTGGCGCTGATGACCAGGATGCGGTGCAACGCGGCTTCGGTCAATCTATCCAGCGCCTGAGCCACCAGCGCCTTGCGTTTGTCCCATATTTGCTGGGTCTGCATCGCCGCGTCACGGTTTTTGCCGCCCGCCATGTCCTGCCTGATTTTGCAGAGCGTGCGCGCTTCGCGGGTGATTGCCCAAAGCACGACCGGCGCGGCCATACCCTCGTCCTTCAGCCCCGCCATAATCTTCGTAATTCTGCCCGGATTGCCGGCCAACAGGCTGTCGGCCAGTTTGAAAACATCGTACCGCGAACTATCCGCAACCGCATCGACGATCTTTGCGGTATCCAGAAAGCCCGCTCCGTGGAGGATATAGAGCTTTTCGATTTCCTGAGCGGCAGCCAGCAAGTTGCCCTCGATTCTAGCAGCCAGCAGTTTGAGGCCTTCATTGTCGGCACTCATGCCGCGCCGCTGCAGCCGTTGTTGCAACCAGCGCCGCAAATCCTCGCCCTCGAGCGGCCAAACCTGAATAAATACGCCCACGCGCTCCAGGGCTTGAAACCAGCGGGTTTTGAGGGAGGCGGCCGCGAGCTTGCCAGTCGTGATTAATAATAGGGTATCTTCGGGCAAACGCTCGCAATAGGCGGTCAGGACTTTTGCGCCTTCGGTACCCGGCGATGCGGAAGGCAGCCTCATATCAATGACTTTCCTGTCCGCAAACAGCGAGGTCGAGTATGCGACTGCCGGCAAATCATTCCAGGAAAAACTGCTATCCTGCGAAAAAATCTCCCGTTCCAGATAGCCGGCTTCCTGAGCCGCCTTGCGGATCGCGTCGGTGATTTCGGCGATTTGCTGTGGCTCATCGCCGCTGACCAGATAGACCGGCGCGAGCTTTTTACTTTGTAAATGTTGTGCCGTTTGTTCCGGCTTCAGGCGCATCGTTATTTGGAGCTCGCCTGAATTCGAGCCTGGGCGCGTTCGAGGATCGTGCGTGCCGCCTGTTGGTAAATTTCTCTGCGTATCACATTCTGTTCGTTACTTTTCGCGAGAATGTCTTGTTGGTCGCTGAAATATTCACGAATGATCTGAAGGGGATCGCCCGCCGACAACTCGGCTTTTCCGGAACCGGCCAATTGGAATTCCAACCGGTAATTCAATTCACTCTCGTTGCTCCGGCCGCTGAAATTCAGCGATACGGAACGGGTATTGAATTTTTCCTTAGACACCACAACCTGCAAATCCGCCTCTTTCGCGTTTTTGGCCAAGCGAGCGGACGACATCTTCAATACTTCGTCGAAACCGTCGCGCAAAGAGCCCGACGCCCCTACCAAATAGACTTTCTTGAATTTGACCGTCGTCTGACCGGCACCGCGTAAATGGTAACCGCAAGCGCTCAGCCAACAAACCAGGAAGACAATAAATAACTTCTTCATCAAATGACGATATTCACCAGTTTTTTAGGAACCACGATGATTTTTTTGACGGTTTGCCCTTCCAGCAAATGCGCGATATGTTCATCGCCGAGCGCCAACGCTTCGACGTCTTGATTCGAAGCCGTTGCGGCTACTGAAATCTTGCCGCGCAATTTGCCGTTGATTTGCACGACCAGCTCCAGCGTGTCCTGCGTCAATGCCGATTGATCGACGGCCGGCCAGGCTGCGTTGATCAAAGCATCGGCGCGGCCCAAATCCTGCCAGAGCTGATGGCAGACATGCGGCACGATCGGAGACAGCATCAACACGACCGCCTCGAGCGCTTCCTGAAGCAGCGCGCGCGCATTGTCCGAGTCGTCGCCGAACTTGTACAAATGGTTGACCAGTTCCATGTTCGCCGCGATCGCGGTATTGAACGTAAAGCGACGGCCGAAATCATCCGAGACTTTCAGGATCGTTTGATGTAACTGGCGGCGCACATCCGCCTGTTCCTTGGTCAAATTGGCCTTGTCGAGCGGTTTAGCCGGGAGGCCGGATTCGACATGCTGATAGACCAGCTTCCAGAGCCGTTTCAAAAAGCGAAACGCGCCTTCAACGCCGCTGTCGGACCATTCGAGCGACTGCTCGGGCGGCGCCGCGAACATGATGAACAGGCGCACGGTATCCGCGCCGTATTGATCGATCAGCGCCTGCGGATCGACCGTGTTGCCTTTCGACTTGGACATCTTGCTGCCGTCTTTCAGCACCATGCCCTGCGTCAGCAGATTCTTGAACGGCTCATCGACCGCGATCAGTCCTTCATCGCGCAGCAATTTGGTATAGAAACGCGCATAGAGCAAATGCAGAATCGCGTGTTCGATGCCGCCGATGTAATGATCGACCGGCAGCCAGTGATTCGCGCGCGCATCGAGCATCGACTCGCCGTCGTTGCAGGTGAATTTCGCGAAATACCAGGACGATTCCATGAATGTGTCGAAGGTATCGGTTTCGCGCCGCGCCGCTTTGCCGCAGCGTGGACAGGTCGTCTGCGAGAAGGTCGGATGCGCGACCAGCGGCGACTGCGAACCGTCCAGCACCACATCGCGCGGCAGTTCGACCGGCAGGTCCTTTTCGGGCACCGGCACTGTACCGCAATCGTCGCAATAGATCACCGGAATCGGCGCGCCCCAGTAACGCTGGCGCGAAACGCCCCAGTCGCGGAGCCGGAAGCGCACGTGCTTGTCGCCGAGGTCCTGCACTTTCAAATCGGCTGCGATCGCATCGATCGCCTGTTTGTGCGTCAGTCCGTCGTATTTGCCGCTGTTAATCAGCACCATCGACGCGTCTTTCGCCGCATACCACTCCTGCCAGCCGGCGATATCGAACGGCTTGTCGTCTTTGCCCGGCGCTTTATTTTCCAACACCTGGATGGTCGGTAGAGCGTATTTTTGCGCGAAATGAAAATCGCGCTCGTCATGCGCCGGCACCGCCATCACCGCGCCTTCGCCGTAACTCATCAGCACATAATTGCCGACCCAAACCGGAACCTGAATGCCGGTCAACGGATGCGTGACAAAGATGCCGGTCGGCATGCCTTTCTTTTCAATCGTCGCCAGATCGGCTTCGGCGGTACCGGTCTGCTCGCATTCGTGGATGAACGCGGCGAGTTCCGGATTGTTCTTGGCAGCGCGGGCCGCCAGAGGATGTTCGGGGGCGACCGCGCAGAAAGTCACGCCCATGATCGTGTCGGCGCGGGTTGTGAACACCCACAGCAACTCCTGTTTGCCGTCCAGTTCGTAAGGAAACGCGAAACGCACGCCGTAGCTCTTGCCGATCCAGTTCGCCTGCATGGTTTTGACTTGCTCCGGCCAGCCGTCGAGCGTATCCAAGGCTTGTAGCAGTTCATCGGCATAGTCGGTGATTTTCAAAAACCACTGCGCGATTTCCTTGCGTTCGACCTGCGTATCGCAGCGCCAGCAGCAGCCGTAGATCACTTGCTCGTTCGCGAGCACGGTCATGTCGTTCGGGCACCAGTTGACCGGTGCGGTCTTCTTGTAAACCAGGCCTTTTTCGAGAAGTTTCAGGAAAAACCATTGCTCCCAACGGTAGTAGGAAGAATCGCAGGTCGCGATTTCGCGCTTCCAGTCGTAACCGAAACCGAGCCGCTTCAACTGGCCCTTCATATACTCGATGTTGTCGTAGGTCCAGTCGGCCGGATGCACGCCGTGCTGCATTGCCGCATTTTCGGCCGGCAGGCCGAATGCGTCCCAGCCCATCGGCTGCAACACGTTTTTTCCAAGCATGCGTTGATAACGACTAATCACGTCGCCGATGGTATAGTTGCGGACATGCCCCATGTGTAATTTACCGCTGGGATAGGGGAACATCGACAGGCAATAGTATTTATCTCCCTGGGACGTTTCGGACACGTTGAACACGCCCTTTTCTTCCCAGATTTGTTGCACTTCTTGCTCTATAACCAACGGCTTGTAATTTTCTTGCATCCTTCTCGTCTTTTGTCGGTCAAAAGCGTTAGAATACCACAGTTGCTCGAATCAAGAGTGCCATTTTCAGGAGATGTAAGTATGAATAAAAACAAATGGGTCGCCGCTTATAACGACATCGTCAAGCACCTTTACGAAACGATGGACGACGCCTTGCACACGCTCGGCGAAGCGCTCGAGATCTCGACCGAAAAAGCCGGTAAAACCAGCGATTTGAGCAAGGAAGACCTGGACAAGGTATCGGGCTACGTCAAGCGCGATGTCGAAAGCGCGGCCCATGGTTTACATGCCGGGCAGGATGACGAGTCGCTATCAGAGTGGTTCAAGTTTGATATTGAGTTGATCGAGAATTTCACGCTTGACGCGTTCTTGAGCGTTGCGGACAAAACCCGCATCCAGCTTGCCGAAATCGAGGAACGCGCGAAAGTCCACAAATACAAAAGCGGCGAAATCACATTCCCCGGCACCTTCATCTGCGACAGCTGCGGAAAGGAAATCGCATTTAAAACCACCAGCGAGATCCCGGTTTGCCCAGCTTGCAAGGCAACCACATTTGTGCGCATGTAAGCCAGCAAAATCCTTAATTTTTGTATTATAATGATATTTTTAAGCCAGCGGCTATGATGAGGTACAAGTAAAGATGCGCAGAGTCATTTTCAATCAAAAAGGCGGCGTCGGTAAATCAACGATCACCTGCAATCTTGCCGCGATCAGCGCCGTCGAAGGCAAACGGACCTTGGTGATAGACCTCGACGTTCAGGGCAATTCGACGCAATATCTGATGGGGCAAAAGGTTGCCGAAAGCGAAAAGACGCTCTCGCAGTTCTTCAAGGAAACCCTGAGCCTGTCGCTGTTCGGCGGCGGTTCCAATTCCGGCCTCGAAAACTACATTCACGAAACGCCGTTTCCGAATCTGTATGTGGTGCCTTCGCATCCCGAACTGGAATCCCTGCAAAGCAAACTCGAATCGCGCTTCAAGATCTTCAAATTGAAAGAGGCGTTGGACGCTCTGCAAGGTTTCGATCAGGTCTATATGGACACGCCGCCGGTACTGAATTTCTTTAGCCAGTCCGCGCTGATCGCGGCGGACAAATGCCTGATTCCGTTCGACTGCGACACCTTCTCGCGCGAGTCGCTGTTGACCTTGATGCAAACGATCCGCGAAGTGAAGGCCGACCACAATCAGCGCCTCGAAATCGAAGGTATCGTAGTCAACCAGTTCCAGAAACAGGCGAACCTGCCGCGCCAACTGGTCGATCAATTGATCGCCGAGGGCTTGCCGGTCCTCGCCGCGATGATTTCACCTTCGATCAAGGTCAGGGAATCGCACAGCCAGGCGCAGCCTTTGATTCATTATGTCCCGAGCCACAAACTGACCGAGGAATTCCGGGCATTGCATTCGGAGATTCAAGGGGAGTAGTCATTCCAAAACCGATATAGGCGGGGTTTAATCCCGCCTGCCGGCTCACCCTCGGTGCAGAAACCCGTACAACTCCTTCCTGATCGGCGCGTGCGCCAATTTGACAAAGCAACTATACCCGGAAAGGCAATACCCGACTTAGCTGCGAATCTTCTTCGGCATCAACGTCTCCCCGCGATTTCGCTCCCTTTTTTGTGCATGGCCCCGTAGTTCCCCGCCTCCCTGTAACAACGGCTCTATATCGGAGCCCGCTTCGGCAATTTCTTTTCCGCTCGATCTGCGTGACCTTGCGGTCATACATAACGATTTCGATCGAACTAAACCGGACGCATTTCAACACCCGAACCATCTGACTCGCCATTTCCCCGTATAGATGTTTGCGCCGACTGCTTTCGACGTGGCTGAGCATGCGGGCATTCCATGCAAATTTTTTTTTGCGATAGCCGCAAATGTGATACATTTAAAAGCTAACTTTATTAGTTAGAATCAACGCTGGTAAACAGGCCATTGTCAGAGATTGTGCAAAATGACGCCCCACGGCCGACAACCAACATATTCCATCACGTTCATACGAGGTCAGCCATGAGCCAAATTCCAGGACCAGAGGAAATTTTGGGGAGCCAGGGTCTCACCCGGGAAGATCAGGACTATCAAGGTTCTCGTTTCAGCGACGTTAAAGCCGCGCTATTCGCCAATCCTTATCAAAAAGTCTGGGGCGGTCCGAACGAGCCGGCGCTGCCCTATTATAAAACCACCAACAAGAGCACCTACGCCGGCATCCTGCCGGGCGGACAACCGCCGCAATTCACCTTGGCAGCCATCAGAGCTCTGGAATCCTCGGCGGACTTGCGCTGGGGGGAGGACGGACGAGGCTTTCGAAGATTGTTGCGTCCGAACGGCGTTTGCGCGCTCGGAACCTGGCAAATCGACGAAGACAACCCCTATACCGGTTATTTCAAAAAAGGCAGCCAGGGTTTGGCGGTCGCCCGGATCAGCGCGGGCGTGACGAAGACATGCGGCGGGATCAGACGAAGCTATGGTCTGTTTTTGAAGATTTTCCCGACTCTTAACGAAAACCATAAAGAATTGTTGTCGACGGCCAATGTGATTCTCGCGGATGATTTGGGCGGAACGACGACTACCCGGATCAATGGCGTCGAACTGACCAATGCCCCGCATGTGACCGGCCTGAATCGAGGCAATGAGTTGCCGACTATACTGCAAGAAGGCGTACTGTTTCTGTTTCTTGACCTGATGCCCTCGGTCCGCCAGGTCTATCCGATCGCCGAACTCGGCAAACCGGCGGGCATCGCAACTCATGCGCCGGAATTCATGCGGCTGCGAATGGCACCCGGAATCCCGCTTTCCGGCGAAAACGATTTACGCGATGAAGTGATGAGTTATATCTTCGACAAGGGCAATCCGCTTCCCCTGCGCACTCTCAGCTTTGACATCTCAGCCTCCGATACGGGCAAACGCTCCGGCTTTGCTTTGTTACCCAAAGGCGAAAGACAATCGATCACCAACTGGCAAACCATCGGCAAAGTCAATTTCAACAATGCGGTGGTTTCGTACAACGGCGATTTCGTGATCAATTTCCGTCACCCTTTGTGGCGGAAAGACCGAAACGATCCTGACAGCGCCTTGCGGAAAGGCGGTAAAAGGGTACGGTGGTAAGCGAGGTATACAGGCGGCGGGACTGCCGCCGAGAAGCTTTAAAAATTTCGCCTGCGGGCGCTTTCCCGCCTACGCCGTTTTTTTGCAACCAAGCATTCATTCCGAAGCTGTAACGTAAAGTCGCAACGGCGTCTCGATACGGAACGCCGGCAATTCCAAGCGTGCGATGCGTCCATCTATCATCAAAAAAGCCCTTGTTGCATTGTCCATATTTTATCCGCGTTAACATGGTGTTAATATAATCATGTCAGACTTGCCCTGGCTTTTCTTGATTCTTCAAGGCATTACTTTTAACTCTTCATGTGGTTTGGAAATATCATGAAAAAATTCGATTCGATCAGATGTTTGTTATTCGGATTGTGTATCGTTCTCGTTCTGTCGCTCACGGGTTGTGCTGGCGGCAAGCTGCACGAAAGCACGGGAGAGTATTTCGACGATGTGGCGTTAACCAGCAAGGTCAAAACATCGATTCTTGGCGATGCCAAAGTCAAATTTCTGCAGATCCATGTCGAAACCTTCAAGGGCGTCGTCCAGTTGAGCGGTTTTGTCGACTCCCAGGCATCTGCAGATCAGGCTGTGCATCTGGCGCGCACCGTCAAAGGAGTCAAGCAGGTCAATAATAGCCTGATAGTCAAATAAATTTGGCTTTTACCGGTTATTCTTGTTATTACGTATCATTTTTATGTCTTGTGGAAATATCATGAAAAAATTCAGTTCATTCCTGCGTTTTTTATTGGGGCTGCTGATCATTGCCTCGCTGGCTGGCTGCGCGGGCACCCATAAAACGGAAAGCACCGGCGAATATCTTGATGATTCGGTGCTGACCACCAAGGTCAAAACGTCGATTCTCGGCGATTCCAAGCTCAAAGTCATGCAGATCGATGTCGAAAGCTTCAAGGGCATCGTCCAGTTGAGCGGCTTTGTTGATTCACAGGAAGCCGCAGAGAGAGCCGTACGCTTGGCGCGTACGGTCAAAGGCGTCAAGCAGGTCAATAATAGCTTGATCGTGAAGTAAAACACGACAGTGACGCATTGCCTGTCTGCCGAACTGTATGTCTGCTCCTCGCATCGAGAAATTAGGCGATGCGCGCGCTGCCGGGATCAAGCCGTTTCTTTGGCTTTAAGTGTGGAGGTCAGGCTGCGTAGCGCCTGACCTCGATGACTCAAGGCGTTTTTGACCTCAGGCTGCAACTCCGCCGAGGCACAGTGGTGTGTGGGCACCCAGAATACCGGGTCATAGCCGAAGCCATTACTGCCGGCCGGCCGGGTCAAAATTCTTCCTTCCCAAATCCCCTCCGCGATGACCGGCGTAGGGTCGTCGGCATTCAGCATGAATACCAAAACGCAAATGAAGCGGGCGCTGCGCTGCGCTTCCGGTACGCCGTCAAGCTCTTTCAGCAACTTTCGCAGATTGTCCAGGTCGCTGCTGCCGAGCCCGGCATAGCGTGCGGAATAAACGCCTGGCGCGCCGTCGAGCGCATCGACGACTAACCCGGAGTCATCCGCAATCGCCGGCAGACCGCTATGCCTCGCCGCATGCCGAGCCTTTATGATTGCGTTCTCGACGAAGGTCGTACCGGTTTCTTCCGCGTCGCTTATCGAGAAGTCGGATTGCGGCACGATCGGATGATCGGCCAGTATCGCCTGAATTTCCCGAATTTTTCCCGGATTGCCGCTGGCAAGCACGATTTTTTGGTGTTTTGAGAAACGCATAAGTCGGGTGAAAAGCGAAAACTATCTCGTTAAATTCAATATTGAAAGTTTTTTTAATGGTTCGGCACGCGCATTATTTCAACATTTTTCCAATGCTTCCCGCTGCTTTTCGATCAATTGTTTGATGCCGCGGCCCGCCAGGTCGAGCATGGCGTCTAGCTCGTCCTTTCTGAACGCATGCCCTTCGGCGGTGCCCTGGACTTCGATAAATGCCGCCGCATCGTTCATCACCACATTCATGTCGGTTTCGGCATTGCTGTCTTCTTTATAGTCCAGATCCAGTACCGGAACGCCGTTGTATATGCCGACCGACACCGAAGCAACCTGGCCGTGCAGAGGATTGGTCTTGATCTGCTTTTGTTTGAGCATCTGTTTGACCGCCAGCGACAACGCGACAAAACCGCCGGTGATCGCGGCGGTGCGAGTGCCGCCGTCGGCCTGCAACACGTCGCAGTCAATCGTGATCGTGTTTTCACCGAGCGCCTTCAAATCGACCGCGGCGCGCAGGGACCGACCGATCAAACGCTGAATTTCCATCGTGCGCCCGCCCTGTTTGCCGGAGCTGGCCTCGCGCCCCATCCGGCTGTGCGTGGAGCGCGGCAACATGCCATATTCCGCAGTGATCCAGCCTTCACCCTTGCCCTTGAGGAAACGCGGCACCTGGCTGTCGACGCTGGCGGTGCAGAGTACACGGGTATCGCCAAACTCGACCAGTACGGAGCCTTCCGCATGTTTGGTATAGCCACAGGTAAATTTGATTTCTCTCAGTTGATCGGGTTGTCTTCCGCTCGGTCTCATGTGTGTTATGCCAAAATTAAAATCCGCACAGTATACCCGAACTGCCGTTCATTCGAAGGCTTCAATTTATCCCCAGCTTGATAACAAGATACCTATCACTCCGTTCGCAAGGCCTCCAGCGGCTCGAGCCGCGCCGCCTTAATCGCCGGCGCAACGCCGGAGGCGATACCGATCACTAACGACACGGCAAAGGCGGAAATGATATAGCCCCAGGCAAGTTCAACCGGCAATTCCGGCAACGTATAGCCGATGGCCTGAATGGCCAGAATTCCGAACAGCACACCGGCCAAGCCTCCAGCCAGACTCAATGCGAGCGCTTCGCCGAGAAACAGCCGGAAAATGACCCGGCGTTCCGCGCCGACCGCGCGCAAAAGGCCGATCTCGGAGACCCGTTCGGATACTGCGATCGTCATGATGGTCAAGATACCGACAGAGCCGACCAACAAAGAAATGCCGCCCAACGCAGCGACGCCCATCGTCAAGATAGTCAATACCGAGTCCATGGTTTCGAGCATCTGGTTTTGGGTAATGATCGTGAAATCTTCAAGCCCGTGCCTCGCAATCATCAAGCTTTTGACCGCTTTCTGTACGGATGCGACCGAAACCGAGCTTTTATAGAGTACATTGATTTCCACCAGACTTTCCCGGTCGAATAATTCCAACGCCTTCGCGGCCGGAATATAGAGCGTGTCATCCATATCGAAACCGACCATCTGCCCCTTTTTTTCCATCACGCCGATCACCCGGTAACGATCGGTGCCGATCCGAATGCGTTGTCCCAAGGGATTTGCCGAGCCGAACAATTCCGCCGCCATTTTGTGTCCCAAGACCGCCAATGGGCGGGGATTGCCTTCCTCTGCGGGCAAAAATCGGCCGACTGCCGTTTTGACTCGCCAGACCTCCGGCACCGCGCTGCCCACCCCCAACACATTGGTGCGCCGCTGTTTGGCCCCGGCCTCGACCCGCACATTGCCCTGCACGACCGGCACCACCGCGATCACCGACGGCAGCTTACCCAGCGCGGCCGCATCGTCGAGCGACAAGGGCCGCACCGTGCTGATCGTCGCCCCGGAGATTCCAAAGGTGCTTTTTTTGCCGGGATTGACCGATAGCAGATGCGTGCCGAACTGGGTAAATTCGGCCAGCACGAAGGTATGGATGCCTCGCCCGATCGAGGTCAGAATCACCACCGCGGCGATGCCGATCACGAGCCCCAAGGCGGTCAGGAACGAACGCAGCTTGTGGCTAATAATAGACCGGTAGGAAAATTGCAGTAAATCCAGAATCCTCATACTCAGCGCTTGGCCAGGGCGGCGATCGGGTTCAGTTTGGCGGCTTTGCGGGCGGGCAGGAAACCGAAAATCAGCCCGTTCAGCAACGCTACGCCTAGCGCTGCGAAAAATGCCCAAGATGGAAGTTCGAAAGGAAATTTCGGATAAATCATCTGCAGACCGATCAGGGCGAGCTGCCCGACCAGAGCGCCAACCGTTGCTCCGGCCAGCGACAGCATTGCAGCTTCGGTCAAAAACAAAGCATGCAGTTGCCCGCGGGTCGCGCCCAGGGCCTTCAGAAGACCGATTTCGGCGGTGCGCTGGGTCACGCTGACCAGCATCACGTTCATCACTAACACACCGGCGACCGCCAGGCTGATCGCGGCGATGCTTGCCACGGTCAGCGTCAACGCGGTCAAAATCTTGTCGAAGGTGTTGACTACGCTGTCCTGGGTGATGATCGTAACGTCGTCCTCGCCTTCATGGCGCGCCCTGATGATGTTTCTGACATCATCGACGGCTTTATGCATCGCCTGCTCGGATTTGGTCTCGGACAAAATCCTGAACAGCGACTCCGTATCGAACAAAGCCTGCGCGGACGCAACCGGAATGATCACCATTTCATCGAAATCGACGCCGATCGACTCGCCTTCGGAGGCCAAGATGCCGATCACCCGAAATCGCCGGTCGTTGATCCTGAGCCACTGGCCGATCGCCTGCCGATTCGAGAACAATTCCTTGCGGATGGTCTGGCCGATCACACAGACCGATAGCGCTTGATCGGCCGGCATTTTGGGCAGAAAACTGCCCTGCGCCATGTTGAGGTGTCTGACCCTAAGCAGTGCTTGAGTCGAGCCGAAAATATTCGTTTCTCGCTCCAGTCCATGTGCCGAAACCGGTGCGGAGCCGATCGTCAGCGGTGCGATCGCGGCGATATGCGGACTGACCGCCAGCGCCTCGGCATCGCCAAGCGTCAGATCGCGCGGCGTTTCACCGAAAATAGGCGGCGGACCGCCGGTCGTTTCATTACGACCTGGCAACACGATGACCAGATGCGTGCCGAGCGACTCGAACTCGTGCACAATATAACCGCGAGCACTTTCGCCCAGCGCGACCAAAACCGAAACCGAGGCGACGCCGATGCTCATCGATAGAATTATCAAGGCCGCCCTGAACGGCTGGGATTTGATCGCGAGCAGGGCTTGACGGAAAAGGTCGATGGGGAGCATGGCCGGTAGGGTCCGCTGTGCGTGCCTTGAGTAAAGTTATCCGATTAATAATGTAAAGGCACGCGCACCGTACCCTACCTTGTCATGCTTGCGCCTTATTGTATTGAATCGAAGAATACACCGAAAGCGCAATCAAAATCGCGCCGCTCAGGCCGGTGACCACTTCCGAAATATGTGTGGTCATGCTCATCAGCATGATGCCCGCCAACACGCCGATCGCATAGTGCGCGCCGTGCTCCAGAAACACATATTGGTCGAGAGTGCCCTGGCGCACCAGGTACACGGTCAGGCTCCGCACGAACATCGCGCCGATCGCCAGGCCGAGCATGATGATGATGACGTCCTGGGTAATCGCAAACGCGCCAATCACGCCGTCGAAAGAGAACGAGGCGTCGAGCACTTCCAGATACAAAAAACTCATCATGCCGGCCCGTTTCAGCGCCTCGGCCGTTTGCTCGCCTTCCTCTTCGTCTTCAAATAACGCCGACGCACTATCGACCATCACGAACAAGATCACGCCGGATACGCCCGCGACCATCGCCTCGAGCCGGATTTCGGCCGGCAGCCAGTGCTGGATGAACAACAGCAAACACAGCGCCACGATCAGCTCGATCGATTCGAGCTTGCCCCAGCCGGCTAGCTTTTTTTCGATAGTCCCGAGCCAGTGCAGTTCTTTGGCGTCATCAAAAATGAAACCGAAAAACACCATCAGCAAAAACATTCCTCCGAAAGCCGCAATCTGGACATGTGATTCGCTCAGATGCTGCGCATAAGTCGTCGGATCGTGCAGCGCCATGTCGGCCACGCCGAATAAACCGATGCCGGTCGCCAACGAGACGATCAGCACCGGAAACAACAGCCGCATGCCGAATACCGCGATCAAGATGCCCCACGTCAGAAAGTAAAATTGCCAGCGTTCATCCATGCGCTTCAATACCGAGGCGTTGACGACCGCGTTGTCGAATGACAGGCTGACTTCCAACACGCCCAGAATCAGCGCGATAAAAGCGCCGGTCAGTCCGCCCCAGTAAAGCGCGATCGCGAGACTCAAGACGGTCACGATGATAGAAAGACGAAAATGCTGCATGCAAAACTCCTCAATGTGTTTTATAGAGCTCTAACTATAAGTCGATTTGGCTTAAAATCAATAGTTTTCGCGGCAATTATAACGTTTAGGCATCAATAAACCGGCTTGGCTTTTTCTTTTAAGCATATTTCATTCCAGTGCGATTTTTATCGCTTATAATGGCTTGCTCAATTCTCGTTCAGCGAATCGCCAAATCGGCATTTGGCTCGATTGCCCGGCAAAATCTCACTGCATTTTGACTCTGTGACGTTATGGACTCCACTAACCAACTCAGCCCTGCACAGTTTTTACAGCACCAGCTCCAGGAGGTAATCTCGTTGCTCGAAAAGCAGCAGCTGGAAAAATCGCTGCTCGATAGAAGTCCCGGCGCGCACCACGAACTGCTCGAAACCGTCTTGCGTAAACAGCAGGAAACCCGCCTTCACGAGAAACTGGCCGCGCTGCATCCGGCCGACATCGCCTACATCCTCGAATCGCTACCGCTCGATGAACGCAAGATTGTCTGGAATGCGATCGAGGCCAGCCATCATGGTCAGGTGCTTGTCGAAATGTCCGATGCAGTAAGGCAAACGCTGATTTCGGGCATGGAGTCCGAAGATCTGGCCAGCGTGGCCGAAAATCTGGATGCCGACGAGATCGCCGATCTGGCCGACGGCCTGCCGAAAAACGCGATGCTGAAAATCCTGCGTTCGTTGAACAGCGAGGAACGCAAGCATGTCAATGCGGTATTGGCTTATGAGGATGATCAGGTCGGCGCCTTCATGGATTTCGGCATGATCACGATCCGCGAAGACCTGACCCTGAAAGCGATCGCGGACTACATCCGCAAACTCGGCAAACTGCCCGGCCATACCGATAAACTGTTCGTGGTCGATCAACAGGATGTCGTGAAAGGCGTGCTGCCGCTGTCGCGCCTGTTGACCCATGCCCCTTTCCTGTTTGTCGCCGACGCGATGGTGACCGATTTCGTGCAGTTTCAGGTCGACCAGGACGTCTCCGAAGCCTCGCGCGCGTTCGAGCGCTACGATCTGATTTCGGCGCCGGTCGTCGATAACGGAGGCCGCCTGCAGGGACGGCTGTGCGTCGACAGCATTCTCGACTATATCCGCGAGGAAAACGACGAAGACCGGCTGATCCAGGCCGGCGTGTCCGAAGAGGAAGACCTGTTCTCCAGCGTCTGGAAGAGCGCCCGGAACCGCTGGTCATGGCTGTTGATCAATGTCACGACTGCCTTCATCTCGACCCGCATCATCGGTTTGTTCGAAGACGCGATCCTGCAACTGGTCGCTTTGGCTTCGCTGACGCCGATCATCGCCGCGACCGGCGGCAATACCGGCAATCAGACCAGCATCCTGATCATCCGCTCGCTGGCCCTGGGACAGATCACCCCGCTCAACGTCGGTCGGCTGATCAAAAAAGAGCTGTCCCTCGCCTTGCTGAACGGCACGTTCATCGGCCTGGTGGTCGGTTCGGTCGCCTATTTCCTTTACCGGGACAAGGCGCTGGCCGGCGTAATGGCGCTCGCGATGTTCTTGAATCTCCTGGTCGCGGTCGTGGCAGGCCTCGCAATTCCGCTGCTTCGGCATAAGTTCGACAAGGACCCAGCAGCCGGCGCGACCGTGATGCTGACCTCGATTACCGATGCGATGGGATTTTTTATCTTCTTGGGACTGGCGAGTGTGTTTTTGTTGTGAAAGCCGGCGCGCATCTGATCTGACAGAATCCAACTTCATTTTGGATTGAACGTGACACTGACGGTCTTAGTTCGGCCCTTTGCCGACTATCGAGTCTTTCAAGTCAATAGCGGGTGAAGCCCCAGATCGGTCGTTCAACGTGGAGCTAACAGGGCGCAACCCGGAAAGCTGAAAAAATTAATCCGTAGCATATCCACGCTCCGGTTGAGCGCCATGTAAAGCCGGATGCTTGATTGCAAGACTTGACCCCGTTTTTGTGGTTGGGACGGGGTTGCAAACCCCGTCCCGCTTAGGGTGCCCGACATGCCGCAGCGTGCAGGTGCGAGCTTTTTAGGCCGATTCGATCAGGCTTGGGTCGTAATCTTGCGGCGCTTCGAAGCCGAGTAGATTCAACACGGTCGCGGCCAGATTCGACAGGCCGGGTGCCGGCACATCCTGGCGCAATTTATAGCCCGGATTCGCCGCCCCGGAAATCAATACGAACGGCACCGGATTCAGGGTGTGCGAGGTCTTAGCTTTGGTGCGGCCTTCCGCATCGCGTTTCACGCTGCCTTTTTTATCGAGTTCGTACATTTCGTCGGCGTTGCCGTGGTCGGCGGTAATGATCGCCGTGCCTTGCGCGGCCAGAATGGCCGGAATCAAACGCGCCAACTGCAAGTCCAGACCCTGCATCGCAGTGACCGCCGCATCGAAATTGCCGGTATGGCCAACCATGTCGCCGTTGGCGTAATTGACCCGCAGGTAGCGGTATTTGCCGCTGCGAACCGCTTTAATCAGGTCGTCGGTGATCTCGGCGCATTTCATCCATGGGCGTTGTTCGAACGGCACATTGTCGCTCGGAATTTCGACATAGGTCTCCAACGCGTCGTCGAATTTGCCGGAGCGGTTGCCGTTCCAGAAATAAGTGACGTGGCCGAATTTTTGGGTTTCGCTGATCGCATATTGAGAAATGCCGTTTTTGGCCAGGTATTCGCCCATGGTCCGCTCGATGGCGGGAGGTTGCACCAGAAAGCGCGGCGGCAGATGGGTGTCGCCGTCGTACTGCATCATGCCGGCATAGGTGACTTTCGGCAAAGGGCCGCGGGCGAATGGGGTGAAATGCTCTTCGGTGAAGGCGCGCGAAATTTCGATGGCGCGGTCGCCGCGGAAATTGAAGAACACCACCGCATCGCCGTCCTCGATCGGTCCCACCGGTTCGCCGTCCTTGACGATCACGAAGCCGGGCAAATCCTGGTCGATCACGCTCAGTTCGTCGCGGTAGGCGACGATAGCCTCATGGGCGCTGGTGAATGGTCGGCCTTTGCCCTGTACGTGGATGTCCCAGCCGCGCTGCACCATCGTCCAATCCGCCTCGTAACGGTCCATCGTGATGGTCATGCGGCCGCCGCCGGACGCGATCTGCACGTCGAAGCCGGGGCCGCGCAGTTGCTCCAGATAGGTCTCGAACGGATCGACATAGTCGAGCGCGGAGGTCTCGCCCACGTCGCGGCCGTCCAACAGAATGTGAATCCGCACTTTCGATACGCCTTCTTTCTTGGCTTGTTCCAGCATCGCACGCAGATGGTCGATATGGGAATGGACGTTGCCGTCGGAGAACAGGCCGAGAAAATGCAGAGTGCCGCCGTGTTTGGCGGCCGCCACGACTTCGTGCCACGCATGGCCTTGCCACAAGTGGCCTGTGGCGATCGACTCCGCCACCAGTTTGGCGCCTTGGGCAAACACGCGCCCCGCGCCGATCGCGTTGTGGCCGACTTCGCTATTGCCCATGTCCTCGTCGCTGGGCATGCCGACCGCGGTGCCGTGCGCGAGCAGAGTGGTCATCGGATAGGTCGCCATCAGACGGTCCAGCGTCGGGGTGCGCGCGGTTTTGACCGCGTCGCCGTCCTCGCGCGGAGAAATGCCCACGCCGTCGAGCACAATAGTGACGACGGGACCGGGACAAGCGGAAAAGCGGGAAGATTTTTCTAATTTCATAGGGTTTCGAGAGAGTAAAAAATAAGCTGAATGAATAAAAGTGGGCCGTTGCGGCGAAAAACGCTTATTTTACCATGTGTTGGCCGTAGAGCGGCTTCGCATCACGACAGTATGGACGCAGAAGGTAGGGAGCCGACAGTAGGCGCTTTAGGCGACGCAGGAACCGTTGCCGAGCAAACCGCCATTGGCGAAGTTGCAAAGAAGGGAAAAAGATGGAAAACAGTCGTTCGTCTTGAGCTGTGAAAAATTCGGATTTATTGGCCTCGATGACGGTCGATTGCTGGCGCGAAGAGCCGTCCTGCAATTGATGGGTTTCGCTGCCGCTCTGCCCATCTGGCCCTGACAAAATCAAACTTTGGTTTGTGGATTGAACGTGACGCTGGCGGTCTCAGTTCGGCCAAAACCCGCCATAGCACAAACATTGAGGAATGACCGCAAACTGGCAGATTGCCGCCGATGGTTTTGCTTCATAAATCCAGTGGGCTTTTCACTTCTTTGATCGTCCGACTGGGCACGGTATGCGTGTAAATCTTGCTCGGATATACTATGTGAGACAGTATTTATAAGTGCTTAGCAGAAAGTAAATTGGTATTGAGAGCCAAAACCAGCGCCGATTTCATCGATAGCCTCCTCAAGTTCGGTAGGTGTAAACGATTGGAATGGCAGCCACTCGTATTTC
>NZ_JAXUHN010000081.1:0-122763 GCF_035916875.1 Methylomicrobium sp. Wu6 | reverse complement strand
CTTTAGGCAAGCATTTACAGGTCTAAGTGCTTCGCGAGAAGTTCGTTTGCAACCTGTGAATAGCAAATCAATGACTTAGAGAGCTCAAGAAATGCCAATGAACTTGTTGCTATTCACTTATAACTCACAGAATTCAGCATTCTACTCACGATATATAATGAAATACTCAAAAATCTATCTTCATGTACCCTATACGCAGAAGGATGCAGCAAAAGCGCTCGGTGCGAGGTGGGATCCGGCCAATAAGAAATGGTATGTCCCAGCCAATATAGACATTACGCCTTTTGCAAAATGGCAATCAGCAACTGTCACTGCGGAATTATCCTCTACAACCACAAATAAACCCAAAGTGCATACTCCATACGCCAAAAATAGCCCTTCAGCTAAAAATGAAAATGTCGATGCCATCACCTATTCAACAATTAAAGACTTTGTTGCCTATAATGGCGATCAGCCGCCATGGGAATAAATCTTGTCCGTACAAAATGACATTGAAAAATAGAATGTAATTCATAAGGTTATAGAAAACACTAATATAGACACCCCAAAAATTCAAAAAAATGGCGAAAGACTATGGCCGCTATGGGCCGTAACATTTTTTTCAATCATCATCGAGTGCTATCAGCTAAGAGCCGCCTGTCGTACAATAAGTAAATATTCCTGTCGGGCAAATAATAAGTTAGGGCTTTCGAGAAAAAATAGCGTTTTTTGGTTATAAAATGGTAATCATGAATAAAATATTCAAACTATATAACCATTTATAGGCGGCAAAAATAGGAATGTCGGCATTTTTATTTTAGCCATTGAAATAATTGTATCGCCAATTTGATAAAAGCAATTCATAACGGTTCTCTAGATGTGTTGCATTTCAAATCTAACCCACCTATTATAAAATGTTTATATTAGTTATGAAAAAAATACTATTCTTTATTTTTCCAATGAGTCTTTTACTGGTAAATTATATTGTTCTAGCTGAACAAGATCAACGCTGTTTTAATCGTACTTCTAGGTCTGTAAATCGGTGTTTGCCAGGAGAGAAGGAAGGCAAAGAAAAAATAAGAGGCAGTACAATAAAAGTATTAGCCAAGGCACAAGAAAAAAATTCAGTTTCCAATGCCGATCATGCTGAAAAATATTATGGAAAAAATTTACGCAATAATAATAAGGACGTATTGCAGCTATTGCAACGACTGGCCGAGAGAGGAGCGATTTCCAGTATTATTCCTCTTTTGCAAGATAGCGAACCCTATGTGCGTGTTGCAGCAATAGAAGTATTAGAAAAATTAGGCGAAAAACAGGCAATTCCCAGCATTATTCCTCTTTTAAAAGATACGGACAGTTCAGTAAGGAATAAAGCAATACAAGTATTGGTGCAATTTCGCGCAAAGGAAGCGATTCCCGGGATTATTCCTCTTTTAAATGAAAAAGATAGCAAGGTGCGTGTTAACACAATGGCGGCATTATTGCAATTGGAAGCAAAAGAAGCAATTCCAGATATCATCCCTCTTTTAAAAGATAATGATAGTAATGTACGCATGAATGCTATGAATACATTATTGGAGTTTCGAGCAAGAGAGGCGATTCCCAGTATTACGGATCTTTTGAAAGATAACGATAGCAATATACGTATTCGAGCAATAGAAGTACTGAGCTTGCTACAAGGAAAAGAGGCGTTTCCTGGAATTATTGCCCTTTTGCAAGACAAGGACGATAATGTGCGTTTGAGCGCAATAAAAGCATTGCAGGATTTAGACATAAAAGCCGCAGCGCCTAATATTCTTATTCTTTTGCAAGATAGCAATGCAATGATCCGTTCCACTGCGATAAGCCTGTTATGCAAAGTAAAGGAAAAAGAAGCAATTCCTAGTATTACCGCCCTTTTGCAAGATAGTAATTCTGACGTACGTAGTAACGCAATATCTGCATTAGAAGACCTGCAGGGAGAAGAAGCTGTTCCAAGTATTATTCCGCTTTTGAATGACAATGTTGGTCGTGTGCGCCTTCGAGTGATAAATTCGTTATCACGATTACAAGAAAAAGAATTAGCGCCTCGTATTGTTTCTCTGTTGCATGATAATGATGATCGGGTGCGAATCCGGGCAATGGAATTATTGATAGAATTACAAGAAGAAAATGAGGTAATTCCTAAAAATGAAGCGATTTCTAAAATTATACCTCTTTTGCAAGACAACGATAAAAATATACGTCATACGGCGGTCACTACATTAAAGGAATTGCAAGCAAAAGAAGCGATTCCCAGTATTATTCCGCTATTGAGAGATAGCGATTATGATATACGCGTAGCAGCGATAGAGGCAGTAGCAAAATTACAAGTAAAGGAAGCAATCCCAACTCTTGACTTTTTTTTAAAAGATAAAGAGCCTAATATACGCATTGCTGCAATGGACGCATTGATAGAATTACAAGGAAAAGAGGCAATCCATCATATTGCTCCTCTTTTAAAAGATGAAGTAATTGATGTGCGCAATGCCGCGAAGGAAAGATTGTCACAGTTACAGAATCCATTATTAACGGCTTTGATTAATTCAACTACTACCATGTTAATGGCGATATGTCCCATTTTGGCGTTTTTGCCATTGTTTCTAACTGGGAAAAAGTTTTTTGTAAGTATCTCGGTTTTTATCGCCTCTATATTTTTGTTTCGTATTTTTGCTAATAGTTCTCCTGGCAATCCACATCTTGGAGAAGGATCAATGTGGGTAGAAATATACCAAATTGCGGTATTATCTGTTTTTGCAATCTCAATGTTTTTTAAATTAACATGGTATGCCGTAGTAAATTTGTTTAAACAGTCGCCCGACACCAATAGGATAGTATAATACCTGAATCCGTGATCACTTTATGAAAACTCTTTGTAAAACAGATGGATAGATACAAATTGCATTCACCCAAAATGAGTCTCAATTGGAATCTAACTATTTGAAATACAAAAAAATATGAAATCAGAGCACGGATTCAGGTAATAGTAAAAACTCAATAAAAATCCTGATGAGCTCGTTGGTGAAATAAGAAACACCGCAAGAGCGCAAAAGCCAGCAAAAACAAAAGTACATTTCCCCAGTGCTATTAACTTAGCTGCATCTAATCAAGGAAGGTTACTGGACGTTTGAATTCAATCGGACAGTTTTTATATCTTGGTGCTGCTATCAATAAAACACCCTGAAAGATCGCTGTATCTCATCGAATTCGTATAAGTAGGGTCCGGCCACCTCGCGGTTATTCGCAATCACGATCAAATCGTGCGAGAAAACCGATGTGTTGTACCAGTTGAAGCTGCCTTCGATCACGATTGCATCGTCGATCACGCAATATTTCGAATGGATCGGTGAGTAGGGAACTTTATGATCATCCTGGCCATAAACCAGGCCGACCGGAATGCCGGCGTTCTTCAAGCGTTGCACCGCCGGCAACAACGGTCGGCCGAGCTCTTCGGACATGCTGCGTTCGACGCCGATGCGGCCCTCGCGCGCCAGGTGGCCGTTGAACAGGATATGCACATAGACCCCGCGGTGATGCGCATTGATCAGCGCATCGACCACGCTGTCGTGATGGTCGCCCTGCATGTCGCCGATCAGAAACAGGCTGCACTTGATCGAATGGCGCGCGCGGTTGATTTCGGCCAGGATCGCAATATGCGGCTTGTAATAGCGGCCATTCAGCATCATGTGACGGCCGAAGGTGTAGAGCAGGTTGAAATGACTGAACGGGTCGATACCGTATTTTTGAATCACGCCGCCGCGCTGGCTCTGGAACACGTTGTCGAGCAGCCGGCACACGCCGCGCGAATGGAAAGTCATCCCCGATTCCCAGTTCGCCCACCAGCGGTCGAAGGTGATGTTGAACGAACCTATGATGCAGTCTTCATCGTTGAAGATCACGAATTTGGTGTGCATGTCCGGTTCGACTTCGATCAGGTGATGCTTGGTCGTACAGAACACGCCGACCAATTCGATGCCGGAGCGTTTCAGACGGGCATAGTTCTGGCTGTTGGTCAGCGTCATCTTGCGCCAGTCCACGATACATTGGACGCAGACACCTTGATGGTGAGCATGGATCAGATGCGTGATGAAGTCGCTGTCGTCGATGCAATCGACGCTGACCTTGATCGTGCACAAACGGCCCGGATTCTCGTATTTGCTACGGATCACCTTATCGATGTGATCGTGGATGAATCGCTTCGGATGATATGGGTGATAGAGCAGGCCTTTGGTAAACTTCGGCGTCAGATTGAGCGATTCGAAATGGTGATTGTACCAATCGACATCGCTTTGCAATTCGCCCACGTTTAGTTCATGGGTGCGATAGGCATTCTGGGTCGCCCATTCCGAGGTGATTTGCCGGTGTTTCGGCTGATCATCCTGCAATTGATGGCCGTCCATAAAGATGTAATCGTTTTGCGAAGCGATCGAGTGCTCGTCGAGATGAACGATGAATGAAAATTTAATGCAGTTGATAGGGCCGAAATTGCTCGATTGCGGATGGATGTAAAAATCGCGCGTCCGCCGTTTGTGACGGTCCCAGTGAATGTCGTAAGGATCGGTATCGACGATATAGGTCTCGCGGACGTTGTGTTCGCGATACACTTTCAGGATCACTTTGATATTGGCTTGCACGCCGTAATGCACGTCGAACTCGATCTTACCCCAGCGAATATAAAACTTGTCGCCGAAGTCGTTTACGCGCGCAAAAAAGCCTCCGAGGTCTCCATGAACTGGCATGGCGTAATGCTCAGCAATTTGCATCAAGGTTCTCCATCAATCTATCAAGTCGGTGACTGCTGTAGTTTGGCATTGGTTTTTTCAGTACTCGGGAAATTTACCTTATTGGGGTTCGAAAGTCATCAGATAGCCGTAATGATCGGATACCTGGCCGTAATCCTCGGGCGTAAACAGTACTTGGCCGGAGGTTACGGACAGACGGCTGTCTTTGCTCATGAAGATATAATCGATGCGGTAGTCGTCGGCCAGATAGTTCCTCCAGTACGGATCGTTGACCCGGAAGATTTTTTCGAACGCGTTGTGCGCATTTGCAGCCAGAAACTGGTCTTCGTATTCCTTTGTGTCGATTACATGGCGGTAGCCCTTGGAACCCGCGGCAATGTTGAAATCGCCGCAGAGTAGGGTGCTTATGACCTGTTTGTTCTGTTTACTCCCTGCCCATTCGCGTAGCCGGTTGAACTGGTTTTGAAAACCGTCTTCCCACCAGCTCAAATGCGCCGAAAAAATATTCAGCAGCCCGATGTGGGGCGCTTCGATTTGCGCCATCACGACTTTGCGCGCATGAATGTTGTAAGGGTCGTCACTGTCCGAAACATAACGCGATTCCTGATGCCGCAACGGGAAGCGGCTCAAGATCGCGACGCCTTCGCGGTATTTGTCGAAGCCCAGATGCGACCAATCGGTATATAAATGATACGGCTTTTTGAGCCGGCTATTAATGATGTTCGCGGAATTGGTCGGCCAGTCGCCGCGGCCGTCGTTCCAGAGTTCCGCGACTTCCTGGAAGCAGACCACGTCGATGTCGAGTTCATCGATCGCCTTGGCGATCTCGGAAAACTTCGCATCCTGATTATCTTCCTGGTAGCAATGCAGGTTCAGGATCAGAATCTTCAGCGGCTTGCGGCTCGCCGCATAATTGTTGCCGTGGTTGTTGTCCGAGAAAATCCGCCCTTGGCTTTCGACGGTTACCGAATAGTGCAGGCGGAACGCATCGGCGGTCTTCAGCCAGCCTTTCCAGATCTGGGTGCCGTATTGATTCGGGTTGCGGGCGTTGCTTTGTAATTCCTTATCCCAATAGGTCCGTTTGAAATGACAAGCGGTTTGATGGGTATGGCGCCAATTGTCCGTCGTCCAGTGTACGGTGACTTTTTCGGCGGCCAGTGACTGTTCTACCGCGACCGTGACCGGCGTGTATTTCCGGCTCTCGGGCATTTCGCCGCTGAAACCTACGACTTGCACCGGTTGGCGGCTTGGCACGTCGATGCCGGAGTCGGCCTGGCTAGTATAATTCCAGCCGTTATTATTGTCCCAATATTCGGCTTCCTCGGCACGGTAGCGCAACGAAAAGATAATATTGCCGGGCAGCGACTTTGCGGTACTCAGTTGGAACTGGATGTGCGCCTGCCAATATTCCCGGTTCGGTGCAAGCTTGCTGTGAAAGTGGGCGGGCAGCGTATGCCAGATGCCGTCTTCGCCCGCCCAGAGCACGTCGATCCGCTTGTGATAGCCCAGGTTTTCGACGGCGATGAAAAACGCCAAATGCTGCTGTACGCCGCGTTTTTTACGGGTAATTACGTTCTCGACGTATTGCAGTTGGATTTCATTCATGTGTTATGATCAGGGGGATGCCCATTAAAAGGGAATGAGAAATATCGAAGGGTACGCATATATGCCCTAGAGAGTGTGGCGTACTCTTCGATAATGTCCTCTGCACTGCAAAGGTTGAAGGCGGCGTTACCTCACTGGGCGTGGGAACGATTGCACTTCGTTATAGACTTTGATACAAACCCAGATATTGTTTGGCGCTCTGTTCCCAGGAAAAATCTTTGTTCATGCCATTGGTCTGCATCTGTTTCCAGGCTTTACTGTTGCCGTACAAAATCGTAGCGCGCTTGACCGCTTCGAGTAACGAACCCGCCGTGGCTTCGTCGAAAACAATGCCAGTCGCGGAATTGTCGTTGAGTGTTTGCGGCACTGCGTCGACGACCGTATCTGCCAGGCCTCCGGTCCGTCTGACCAGGGGCAGGGTACCGTAACGTTGACTGTACATCTGATTCAAACCGCAGGGTTCGAAGCGCGACGGCATCAAAAACACATCCGAACCGGCCTCGATCAGATGCGCGAGTGATTCATCATAGCCGATCGTGACTGCGATTTTCTCGGGATACAGATGCGCGTAATTCATCAGCTTCCGTTCCATGCTTTTTTCGCCGCTACCGAGCAGCACGACCTGCAAAGGCATCTCCATGATTTCGGGCAATGAATCCAGGATCATGTCGATGCCTTTTTGTTCGACCAAACGCCCGATCAGGCCGAAAAGCGGAATCTGATCGGTGACCGGCAGCGAGAAGCGTTTCTGCAATTCGGTTTTGTTCGTCTTCTTCGCAGTCAACGTTTCCACGGTGTAGTTGCGCGCGATCAAGGAGTCGCTCTCAGGGTTCCATTGTTGCAGATCGATGCCGTTTAGGATGCCGCTCAGCACATGGTTGCGATGGCTCAACAGACCTTCGAGACCGTAACCGAACTCCGGCGTCTGGATTTCGAGCGCATAGGTCGGACTCACCGTGGTGATCCAGTCGCTATAGACCAAGCCGCCCTTAATGAATGACAATAAACTATGAAATTCGAGTCCTTCCGGGTTCAACAACTGCCCTGGCAGGTTCAACGTCATTGCGGTATCGGCAGGAAACAGGCCCTGATAAGCCAGATTGTGGATCGTAAACACGGTCTTCGGGCGGTCGTGCTCGAGCGACAAAAACGCCGGCACCAGCGCGCTTTGCCAGTCGTTGCAATGCACGACATCGGGTCTCCAATCCTGATGGATCCGATCCATCGCGAGTTCGACTGCGACCCGGCAAAACAGCGCAAAACGTTCGGCGTTGTTCGGCCAGGCATCGCCCTTCTCATCGACATAAGGGTTGCCCGGATAATTGAAAAAGGTTGGATAATCGACCATCCAGACCAAAATGTTGCTTTCCGGCATCCGCGTTTCGAGAATATTCACATTGCGGTTATCGATGCGCAACGAGCAGACGAAGCGCACATTGCCGAATGTTTTAAGCGCCTGATAATTAGGGATCAAAATACGGATGTCTTGGGACAATTCCGCCAAGGCTTTGGGCAAACTACCGGATACATCGGCGAGGCCGCCCGTTTTGATTAATGGGTGCGCCTCGCTGGTTACGAAGAGGATCTTTTTCATGGGCCGATTATTGCTTTAGAATCAGTGCGCCTAACGGAGGCAGGGTTAAAGTGACCGAGTGCGGCAGATTCATCCAGGGGGTCGGCTCCGACATCACGGCGGCATTGCCCGTATTGCTGCCGTCATAATATTGCGAATCGGAATTGAAGATTTCGGTATAAACGCCTTCGGTCGGCACACCAATCCGGTAATGCTCGCGCGGTACCGGCGTAAAGTTCAATACGATCACTAGGTCTTCCAGTTCGCTCTTGCGGCGATAACTGATGATCGATTGCTGAATGTCATGGCAGTCGATCCATTCGAAGCCCTGATGTTCGAAGTCGTGCTTGAACAATGCCGGATGGATCTTGTATAGACGGTTCAAATCCTTGACCAGGGTTTGCAAGCCGCGGTGATGCGCATAATCGAGCACATACCAATCCAACGCTCGGCTTACGCTCCATTCGGTGCCCTGACCGAATTCGCAGCCCATGAACAGCAGCTTCTTGCCCGGATAGGTGAACATGAAGGTCAACAGCAGACGTAAGTTCGCGAAGCGCTGCCATTCGTCGCCGGGCATTTTGTTGACTAGCGCACCCTTGCCGTGCACGACCTCGTCATGCGAGAAAGGAAGTACGAAGTTTTCGGTAAACGCGTACAACAGGCCAAAGGTTAATTGATCGTGGTGATGCATCCTGTGGATCGGGTCCTTGCTCATGTAGGAGAGCACGTCATGCATCCAGCCCATGTTCCATTTCATCGAGAAACCGAGACCGCCGGCCCAGGTCGGGCGGGTTACCTGCGGCCACGCAGTCGACTCTTCGGCCATCATCACCGTGCCAGGATGTTGCTGATGGGTTACCGCATTCAGTTCGCGCAGAAAATCGATCGCCTCCAGATTTTCGTTGCCGCCGTACATGTTCGGAATCCAGTCGTTATGTTCGCGCGAATAATCCAGATACAGCATCGATGCGACCGCATCGACGCGCAAGCCGTCGAGATGGAACTCCTCAAGCCAGTAAACCGCGCTCGCCAGCAGGAAATTTTTGACTTCGTTGCGGCCGTAGTTGTAGATCAGCGTGCCCCAGTCGCGGTGCTCGCCCTTGCGCGGATCTTCATGTTCGTACAGCGCGCTACCGTCGAAACGGGCCAAAGCAAAGCTGTCTTTCGGAAAATGCGCGGGGACCCAATCCAATATGATGCCAATGTCGTTCTGGTGGCAGGTATCGACGAAGAAACGGAAGTCGTCAGGCGAACCGTGCCGACTGGTCGGCGCGAAATAACCGGTGGTCTGATAGCCCCAGGACAAATCGAGCGGATGCTCGGTGATTGGCAGCAACTCGATATGCGTGAAGCCCAACTGCTTCACATAATCGACCAGTTGTACGGCCAATTGACGATAGCTCAGGAAATTGCCCTGATTGTCGCGGCGCCAGGAGCCCAGATGCACTTCATAAATGGACATCGGTTCATGCATCCAGTTATGATTCGCACGCTGCATCATCCACTGATGATCCTTCCATTGGTAGGATTTTTCCTTGATCACGATCGACGAGGTATTCGGGCGGAATTCAAAATATTGCCCGTAAGGATCGGTTTTAACCAGAATCTCGTTGCTTTGGCGATTCAGAATTTCGAATTTGTACAGGCTGCCGGCCTTTAGCTCGGGGATGAAAATCTCCCAGACTCCACTGCCGCCCAAGGATCGCATCGGATGGCAACGTCCGTCCCAGCGGTTGAAATCGCCGACCACACTAACCCTGCCCGCATTCGGCGCCCATACCGCAAATTGTACGCCACTGATGCCGTCGACCTGATGCAGGTGCGCGCCGAGTTTCTGATAAATATGCCAATGCCTGCCTTCGCCAAACAAATGCAGATCGAATTCGGGCGTTTGAGTGCCGAAATCGTAGGCATCGAAACTTTCATGACTGTAGCCGTTTTTGTCTTTCCAGGCCAGTCGGTAATGTGCGGGCAGATCGTCTTCTTTCGATTGATAGACGAAGAAATCGGAACCGGGAATTCGTTCAAACGCTTTGCCGTTATGACTGAATTGGACCGATTCGGCATACGGCATGAATACCTTCACTTCGATGCCGCCGTTCCTCCGGTGGCGGCCCAGAATCGAAAAGGGGTCGTGATGGCGGGCGTTCGCGATTTTTAAATGCTCCTCATCGAGCGTCGGATAGCTATCCGTTTTGGTTTTGGTCTTCGGAGCGGCGGCTGTCTGCGGTTTTGATGAGGTGCTGTTTTCTGTGACAGTTTGAGCGGCGGACGCGGGTGATTTGGGCGAGGATGATGCTGTCTGATGTGGCGGCAATGTTTCTTTAACATCCTGTTTTTCCAGGGATTTACTTGGCTCGGGCTCCGCGCTCGATGGCGCCGGATCGATCTGAGTCTTCAGTGCATCGGTGTCTTGTTGAGCTTTCGAACGTTTTGTCACTGGATTTCGCCTCAATTAGAGTAAAATAAATTTGCAGTGAATGTTACCAAACACGACAATAGATGTGAATCTATATCTATGAGGAGAATGCAATGCCAGACCATTTAGTGAGTCATTTAACACGTAATACCATCGCATTAATTTTGGCGGGAGGTCGGGGTTCACGATTGATGAACATGACGGACTGGCGTGCGAAACCGGCGGTGCCTTTTGGTGGCAAGTTTAGAATCATTGATTTTCCATTATCCAATTGCGTCAATTCAGGCATCCGCAAAATCGGGATTCTGACGCAATACAAAGCCGATTCACTGATCCGGCACTTGCAATTGGGCTGGGGCTTTCTGACTGGGGAATTCGGCGAATATGTGCATATCATGCCCGCCCAGCAACGCCATAGCGAAGATTCCTGGTATAAGGGGACCGCTGATGCGGTGTTCCAGAACATCGACATCTTGCGCGCGCGCAATCCCGACTACATTCTGGTTTTGGCTGGCGATCACATTTATAAGATGGATTACGCGGCGATGATCGCGGATCATGTCGCCCGCAACGCCGATCTGACGATAGGCTGTCTCGAAGTTTCCTTGAAAGAAGCGACCGCGTTCGGCGTAATGGGTGTCGATGAAAACCGTAGGGTGCGCGCGTTCGTCGAAAAACCGGCCAATCCGCCGGTGATGCCGGGCCGGACCGACACCGCGCTCGCGTCGATGGGCATCTATGTGTTCAATGCACGCTTCCTGTTCGAACAGTTGATCAAGGATGCCGACACCCCGGGCACCAGCCACGATTTCGGCAAGGATATCATTCCCTCGGTGATCGACAAATATCTGGTCAATGCGTATCCGTTCCTGGACATGCAGAGCGGCCTGCAAAGCTATTGGCGGGATGTTGGCACGATCGACGCCTATTTCGAAGCGAATATGGAATTGATCGGCGTCAAACCCGATTTAAACCTGTACGATCAGTCCTGGCCGATCTGGACCTATCAGGATCAAACGCCGCCGGCCAAATTCGTATTCGACGATGACAATCGGCGGGGCTATGCGGTCGATTCGATGATATCTGGCGGCTGCATCATTTCCGGAGCTTCGGTCCGTCATTCCTTGTTGTTCTCGAATGTTCGCGTCAATTCTTTTTCGACGCTCGAAAACTGCATCGTGCTGCCGCAAGCGAATATCGGTCGCCACTGCAGAATCAAACGCGCGATAATCGAAAAGGGCTGCGAGATTCCGGAAGGCACCGTGATCGGCGAAAATCTGGCCGAAGATGCGAAGAAATACCATGTCAGCCCTGGTGGCATCGTCCTGGTCACGCCGGATATGCTCGGCCAAAAGCTGCATTTCGTTAGATAAACAGCCCATGGAAGGCGCTGTCGCCGTCAAATACACACAGGCTTGCCCTGCCGTATTTGGCGGCGGCGATGACTTTAAAATAGTGCCTTTACAAATCTGACCGCCTTCAAAGTCAAGCAGTTAATAGTGAATCGCCAATTTCCCCTAAGTTGGCGATCAAAATTCCTTGAAATCGGTGTCGAATTATTGTCTAATCTAGCCCGTTTAAAAAGCGCTCCAAAATAACGATTCATTCCAAAAGCTACGGGGCTCTTTAATTGCGCGGCTTTCACAAAAACCCATTCGCGCGCTCTTTCAAACGATTATCGCGATCTTTTCAGCAGACGATCGGAGCAGAGCAGGTTTCTGCTTTTTGCTTTGGCTACCCAACACCCATTCAGTTTTTTGCACCGCGACAAATGGATCACGGCACTACCACTTCAGACTTTTTCACGCCTACGGCAAAGAGGTTCAATGCCAGCGGATTTTCAGCACGATGCTTCCTCGTCATTAATAACCCCCACTTTGTAGACAGGTATCGCCAACCTGAGATTGGCGCAGAACCATTCAAATTTTTGAACTTATTGCTTGGATTTACCGCTTGAATAATGTACTGAATCAACGGCGTGCAGGCGTACTTCTGCATATTACTTCTTTGCCGGGGCATGATCGGCAAGGCGATCTGGGCCAAAATGCGTATTATTTTGTTGATTTTCTGCAAAACACCGGCGTCTCGGTATGGCAAACCTTGCCGCTAGGCATGCCCCATGCCGATGGCTCGCCTTATCAATGCCTATCCGCACATGCCGGCAACCCGGAGCTGATCAACCTTGATCAATTGGTGCAATCGGGCTGGCTGAATTTTTCAGACCACGGCCCCGCGATCCGCGAATCGCGCGAATTCAACAAAAGCGATCTGATCGCACAAGCCTATTACGGCTTTCTGGATCGCGCCAACGCCAAAGATCAGGAAGATTTTGCTCTATTTTGCAAAACCAAGGAGTTCTGGCTTGACGATTTTGCGTTGTTTATTGTGCTCAGAAATGAATTCGGCGGCCAAGGCTGGAATCATTGGCCCGAACGTTACAAGGAACGGGAGCCGAAAGCGTTGAAGGAAATGCGCCGGCGTTTAAAACGAGAAATCGATTGTATCAAATTCGAGCAATATGTGTTTTATCGACAATGGATGAGCTTGAAGCATTATGCGAACCAGAAAGGCGTTTTGTTGTTCGGCGATGTGCCGATCTTTGTCGCTTATGACAGCGCGGACGTCTGGGCCAACCGCGATGTATTCAAACTGAATGATTCGGGCGAGATGATGGTCGTCGCTGGGGTGCCTCCGGATTACTTTTCAGCGAACGGACAGCGCTGGGGCAATCCTCATTACGATTGGGAGGCGCTGCAAAAAAACGGTTTTGATTGGTGGATCAAGCGCATGTCTTCGCAACTGGAACAGTTCGACATTCTGCGAGTCGATCACTTCCGAGGGTTTGAGGCGGCGTGGGAAATCCCATCGAATGAAGACACCGCGATCAATGGGGTTTGGGTACAAGCACCCGGCAAGGAACTTCTACAGGCGATCAACGATCATTTCGGCCCGATAGCGCTGGTGGCCGAGGATTTGGGCGTGATCACCCGCGAAGTCGAGGCGCTTAGGGATGAGTTCGAACTACCGGGCATGAAGATCCTGCATTTTGCGTTCGGCGGCAATGAGGACAATCCTTATCTGCCGATTCACTTCACCCGGAACTGCGTCGTTTATACCGGCACGCACGATAATGATACGACATTAGGCTGGGTGCATAAACTCAGCCATCAGCAAAAGCATTATGTTTACGACTATCTCGGTTTTCCGTCGATCCCGTTGCATTGGGCGCTAATGCAGGCCGCGCTGAGTTCGGTTGCGAATCTCGCGGTGCTTCCAATGCAGGACATTCTGGAACTCGATACCGAGGACAGGATGAATACGCCCGGCACGACTGTCGGCAACTGGAAATGGCGCTTTCAGTGGAATCAATTGACCGATGAGAGAGCCGGAAGACTGGCGCATATGGTTGCGCTGTTCGATCGAAAACGCACGGGCTAGAATTTCCATGTCATAGACCAGCCAAGTTTTTAAAACCTGGCTGGTTTGAGATTATCAATCATCATCCTTCGGCTTCGCCGCCTTTTTAATCTCGGTCAACGGAATATGATAGCTTTCAATAATCCGTCTGATTTGATCCCGGTTCTCCGCGATCAATTTGTTTAGCATTTGCTGCCGCGCCTTATCGCCGTTCCTGACGCCCATCGCCATCGCGAATTCAAACGGGATGCCAGGCGTCGATTGCATTGGAATCATCGCATAGCCGTTCTTAGGGCCCTGCGAAACGATGTAGCCGGCGATCGGTCCCCAGACAATCACCATATTGATTTTTTTCGCTTTTAAATCCTTGTCGAGCTGCATCGCCACATTATTGTCTTCATCGCCGGACATCGATTGATAAGGAATGCCTTGCTCCAGCAACCCATATTTTTGCAGCCAGGCGGTTCCCGGTCCGCGATCGAACATTGCGATTTTCAACGCGTCCTGCTTTTCGATCGGAAGATCGACCAACTGCCGAGCATCTTTGATGTCGTCAAAGCCGCGGCCTTTCGCGATTAGCAGTACATAGGTCGATTGATAATAAGGCTCCGTGGTCAAGGCCATATCGGAATCGGCGGGGAGGTTCATCACTACATCGCATTTGAATTCCTTGCTGTCCACGGCTTTCTCATCGACCGACGCATTCAAGGTATTACGGATGAAACCGATGCGTTGCGGAAACCAGGTATATTCGACTTCCTGCCCCAGCTTTTTCGCAAACAATTCGGCTATCTTGTTCTCGAAGCCGTCTTGTTTTTGAGTCGAATAGGGCGGATTCAACGGATCGGCGCAGACCTTGAATTTTTCTCCTGCATGGAGCGCCGTGGCGGCTCCTGCCAACATGGCGCCGATCAGTACTCGATGAAGGGTGTATTTTGCCCGCATGAATGTTTCCTCCAATGAAAGGTGGTTAGGGGGAGTGCCGATTAAACAGGGAAGGCGCGATGGCCTTCTCGCCAAATAGAGTGAACAAAAAAGCCCTGACTGATAAATCAGCCAGGGCTTTATATTCAACCTAAAAAACCGTTGGATTAATTAGGCAATGCAAACACAGTCAAGGTGCCGCCCAGCTTGGTGAACGAGCTTAGGCTTCTGTATGCGCCGACCGCGCCCAGACCTTCGGTTTCACCTTCAAGGCCTGCGGCAATACCGATACCAGCCCAGCCGCCGATACCCGAGAGTACGCCGACATATTGCTTGCCGTTATAGCTCCAGGTGTTGACGTTGCCGATGATGCCGGAAGGTGTCTTGAATTTGTACAATTCCTGACCGGTCTTCGCATCGACTGCTTTCAGGTAGCCTTCCAGGGTGCCGTAGAATACGACGCCGCCGGCGGTTGCGAGGGAGCCCGACCAAACAGAGAATTGTTCTTTGTTTGACCATACGATCTTGCCGGTCTTCGCGTCAAAAGCGGTGAACTGACCCAGATTGGTGGAACCGTCCGGTTGGCCGGTCATTACGTCCGCGGCGGCTGGCATCATGGACAAAGTCGCGCCGACATACGGTTGGCCCGCGGTGTAAGAAACTTCGAATGGTTCGTAGTCCATGCACAGGTGGTTGCCGGAAATGTAGAACAGGCCGGTTTGCGGAGAGTAAGAAACCGGTTGTTGGTTCTTGGAACCCAGTGCCGCGGGGCAAACGCCTTGTGTGTTGACGTCTTCACCGTTTTGCTCGGTGCTGTACTTCGAAACGACTTGCGGACGGCCGGTGTTCATGTCGACATGAGTCGCCCAGTTGACCGACTTATCGAATTTTTCGGCAACCAACAGTTCGCCGGTTTCACGGTCCAGGGTGTAGCCGAAGCCGTTACGGTCGAAATGCACGATAGTCTTGTGCTGCTTGCCTTTGACTTCCTGGTCAACCAATACGGTTTCGTTGATGCCGTCGTAGTCCCATTCGTCGTGTGGAGTCATTTGGTAAACCCATTTAACGGCTCCAGTGTCAGCGTCACGCGCCCACAATGACATCGACCATTTGTTGTCGCCAGGACGTTGTTTAGGATTCCAGGTGGATGGGTTGCCTGAGCCGTAATAAATCAGGTTCAATTTCGGATCGTAGCTGGTCCAGCCCCAGGTGGTGCCGCCGCCGATTTTCCATTGGTCGCCTTCCCAAGTGCTCAGGCTGGAGTTTTCGCCAACGGGAGCCACTTTGCCGTCTTTCCAGGTGGTGGTTTTCTTCGGATCGATCAGGGTGTCGGCGTCAGGACCCATGCTGTAGCCTTTCCACGCCAACTGGCCGGTCTTGATGTCATAAGCTGCCAGGAAGCCGCGAACACCGAACTCGCCGCCGGAAATACCAGTCAGGACTTTGTCTTTAACAACCAATGGAGAAGCCGTGTTGGTCATACCCAGTTTCGGGTCGCCGTTTTGTACGCTCCATACGCGTTTACCGGTTTTAGCGTCCAACGCGGTCAATACGGTGTCGGATTGTTGCAGGAAGATTTTGCCGTCGCCGTATGCCAAGCCTCGGTTAACGGTGTCGCAGCACATTACAGGAACGGTGACGTCCGCGTCTTGGGTCGGGGTGTATTCCCAAATGACCGATTGGGTTTTTTGATCAATCGCGAAAACGGTGTTAGGGAATGGAGTGTGGATGTAAAGCGTGTCGTTGATGACCAGTGGACCGCCTTCATGACCACGCAGAACGCCGGTAGAAAAAGACCAGGCAGGTTGCAGGTTCTTTACATTGCTGGAGGTGATTTGATCCAGTGTGCTGTAACGTGTGCCTGCGTAGTTGCCGCCCCACATAGACCAGTTAGCAGGGTTTTGCGAAAGTTTTTCAAGATCGCTGTTCGCTGTAGCAATTGCAGGCGCGGCCAGAATTGCAGCCACACTGGAAGCTAACAGCCAACTTTTAAAAGGCTTCTTCATATTTTTCTCTCCTGGTATTTTGCTGTGCCGCAAAATACTGATTATTTATTTTTGACTAATATTAGTTTTTGGGTGAATTATTGTTTTTCTGAGGGTCAAAAACAGGCTCACTCCAGATGCGTAGATTCAAGGATTTTGCCCAAAAAGTCAATATCAAAAAGGCTAAAGGGCGCATCATCAAAGGCGAAATCGCAAAAAAATTATAATGTTGCGATTTTGTGACAGGTTTATTTTTGCATACTTTTTGCTCGATTCTATTGGGTTGGGGGCTTTCGCTACCGGTCAAATAGTTTCGAATCGATATTCATGGGGCGTCCAGCATAGTGCTTGGCCGACCTCCTTGGTCCAGGAGGCCAGCACGAATCGCCGGGCAGAATGACCGTCAATCTGAAAATCATGCACATTCGGACGGTGCGTATGGCCATGGATCAGGTGCAGACAGCCGTGATCCTTCATCGCCTGGATCACTGTCTCCTGATTAACGTCCATAATATCCTGACTTTTTTTGCGCTTGTGCCAAAAACTCCGCAAGCGGTACCAGCGCGCTGCCAAGAGACGCAGCAGCAACGGTTTGTTCAATACCGACTGCATCCATTCCTGCGTATGCGATTTGGCGCGGAAAGCCTGATAAGGCAGGTCATCGGTGCAAAGTAGATCGCCGTGCGTAAGCAGTGTCGGGACGCCGTAAAGGTCGATTACCTCGAAATCACCGAGCAGCATCACGCCGGTTTCCCGGCAAAAACGTTCGCCGAGCAGAAAATCACGGTTGCCCGGTTGCAGGTACACCTTCGTGCCCGCATCGGTAAGTTTTTTGAGTTGACATTTAATTTTACCGTTCGGCGGCGTCGGGTCATCATCGCCTATCCAGGCGTCGAACAAATCGCCGAGAATATACAGCGCCTCGGCTCCCGCCGCGCGGTTTTCCAGAAAATTGAGAAAACGGCGGGTGATTTCGGGTTTATCGAGCGAGAGATGGAGATCGGAAATGAATAGGATCATAAAACGCAGGCGCAAGGCTCGAAACGCAAAGGTAAAAAAAAGCAAAAGGCAAAAAAATTTTTTTCGCCTTTCGCCTTTTGCCTGGTGTTTTATTTAACCACTTCCGCCTTTTCGATCACGATGTCGGTCTTAGGCACGTCTTGATGCGGGCCGCGGTTGCCGGTCGCTTGTTCGGCCATCTTGTCAACCACGTCCATGCCTTCGACGACTTCGCCGAATACCGCATAACCCCAGCCGCTTGGCGTCGGACTGGTGTGGTTCAGGAAGGTATTGTCCGCATAGTTGATGAAGAATTGCGCGGTCGCCGAATTCGGATCATTCGTGCGCGCCATCGCGATGCTGCCGCGTTTGTTCGGCAGGCCGTTGTCCGCTTCGTTCTTGATCGGCGCGTCGGTCGCTTTTTGCTGGAATTGGCTGTCAAAGCCGCCGCCTTGCGCCATGAAGCCCTTGATCACGCGATGAAAGATCGTGCCGTTGTAAAAGCCCTTGTTCACATAAGCGAGAAAGTTTTGCGATGAAACCGGGGCTTTGACCGGATCCAGTTGAATCACGATGGCGCCAAGAGAAGTGGTCAGTTTGACTTTCGGGGTATCAGACATTTTGTTTTCCGTTGCGAATGAAAGTGTTGAATGTAAAACGAGTATCAGACTCAGAAAGGCGATGCGCATAATTTTTTCCTTGGCTAAGATACAAAGACGATAAGTTTATGTGTTTTCACCTTGAAAGAGAAGCGGGCGCTTGGTAAATTGTACCGTTTTGCAGACGAGCGGCTCAATTTTTTCGCTCTATAGATAACGGTATCCTCGGTTCATGTTGAAAATCTACAACACCCTGACGCGTCAAAAAGAAACCTTCAAGTCGCGCAGCGAAGGCAAGGTCGGCATGTATGTCTGCGGCATGACCGTTTACGACTATTGCCATATCGGCCATGCGAGGGTGATGGTCGTGTTCGATACGGTCGCGCGCTATTTTCGCCACCTGGGCTACGAGCTGACCTATGTGCGCAACATCACCGACATCGACGACAAGATTATCCAGCGCGCGAACGACAACGGCGAGGACTTCAACCAATTGACCGCGCGCTTCATCGACGCGATGCACGAAGACGAGCGCGCGCTGGCGGTGTTGCCGCCGGACATCGAGCCGCGCGCGACGCAATCGATCGCCTCGATCATCGCGATGATCGAAACCTTGCTCGCGAAAGGCTATGCCTATGTCGGCGCCAACGGCGACGTGTTCTACGCGGTCGAAAAATTCAACAATTACGGCAGCCTGTCCGGCAAGAAGCTGGAAGACCTGCAGGCCGGCGAGCGGGTCGATGTCGATGTGGCCAAGCAGAATCCGTTCGACTTCGTGCTTTGGAAGATGGCCAAGGCGAACGAACCGTCCTGGCCTTCCCCATGGGGCGACGGCCGCCCTGGCTGGCATATCGAGTGCTCGGCGATGTCGACCTGCTGTCTCGGTAATCACTTCGACATTCACGGCGGCGGTATGGACTTGCAGTTTCCGCATCACGAAAACGAAATTGCACAGTCCGAAGGCGCGACCGGCGAGAAGTTCGTGAACCTGTGGATGCACAACGGTTTCGTGCGCGTGAATGAGGAAAAGATGTCCAAGTCGCTCGGTAATTTCTTCACCGTGCGCGAAGTGTTGAAGCAATACCGGCCCGAAATCATCCGCTTCTTCATCCTGTCGAGCCATTACCGCAGCCCGCTCAATTATTCGGACGAGCAACTGAACGAGGCGGCGACCGCATTGAACCGGCTTTACACCGCCCTGCGCGGGATCGCCATTCCTGATGCGCCGGTGCTCGCCGACTACCAAAGCCGCTTCGAGCAGGCGATGGATGACGACTTCAATACCCCGGTTGCGGTCTCGGTGTTGTTTGATCTTTCTCGGGAGTTGAACAAAAACAAGAGTAGCAATTCCGAACAGGCAGGGCAGCTGGCTGCGGGTCTGAGGAAACTAGGCGGATTGTTGGGTCTATTG
Organism: Methylomicrobium sp. Wu6; assembly: GCF_035916875.1. Taxonomy (NCBI): domain Bacteria; kingdom Pseudomonadati; phylum Pseudomonadota; class Gammaproteobacteria; order Methylococcales; family Methylococcaceae; genus Methylomicrobium; species Methylomicrobium sp. Wu6. Next base: position 103,086 of record NZ_JAXUHN010000081.1, on the reverse strand, counting down.
CAAGCCGATCCGGAGATCTGGCTAAAAGGCGAGGTGGTTGGTGCGTCGGGCGATCAAGCCGCAGCAGGCGGCCATTCCGAAGAGGCGATCAATCAGCAGATCCAGGCCCGCCTGGACGCCAAAAAAGCCAAGAACTGGGCGCTGGCCGATCAAATCCGCAATCAACTGAAAGATCAAGGAATCATCCTCGAAGATGCGCCGAACGGCACAACCAGTTGGCGGCGCAGCTAGGTTGGCTTCATTTGTAGGGTACGCACCGCGTACCTTTTTTGACACCAATCCGGCAGCCGTTCCGCATGAGCAAACCACCCGACTTTTAGAAAAATGGTACGCGGTGCGTACCCTACAGCTCCATTATCGTCTTTTTTAAATCCAGCAACTTCCCCCTCCAATGACCGAAATCAAAGACCAATCCCTGCAAATTTTTTTTGACGAACTGGCCAGCAAGGCGCCGACACCGGGCGGCGGCGGCGCGGCGGCGGTGATGGGGGCGCAATCGGCCGCCTTGACCAGCATGGTCTGCAATCTGACGATCGGCAAGCCCAAATACGCCGAAGTCGAGGCGGACATGCAGTCCTTGCTCGAAAAATCCGAAGCCTTGCGCGCAAGGCTGACTGACATGATCAAGGCCGATGTCTATGTCTTCAATCGGCTGATGGCGACCTACGGCCTGCCGAAAGACACCGACGAACAAAAAACCGAGCGCTCTGCGGCGATCCAGGAAGCCTTGAAGGAAGCGACCGAAGTCCCCTTGGCCTGCGCTAAAGCCTGCCGCGAAGCGATTGACCTGAGCCGGATCGCGGCCGAAAAAGGCAATCTCGGCGTGATCAGTGACGCCGGTGTCGCGGCAATGGCGGGTTATGGCGCATTGAAAAGCGCGGCGTTGAATGTCTATATCAACGCCGGCAGCCTGAAAGACCGCGATTTTGCGGAGGCCAAACTGGCCGAATTGGTATCGTTATTGCGCGGCGCGGAAGCCGAAGCCGAGGCAATCTATCAAATCGTAAAAGCCAAGTTATAAGGCGATCTCAACAGGTTTGCCTGCCGCGATCTTGGTATCGCGGCAAAACGAGTGCAATCGCGCTCAGTCTTGATGCGCCTTGCCTTTTTTCGAAGTCGAAGACATGCGTTTTTTGCTCTTCGCGGCCTTCTTTATATCCACCGAGGATTTAGCCGAATCGCCGACTTTCGAGATGTTCAGCCGCTGTCCCGCAACCCTGATATTTTTCAGTTCTTGAAAGAGTTCCTTCGGCATGCCGGCCGGCAGTTCGACCGTGCTGTAATCGTCCTCTATCTTGATTCGTGCGATATGCTCGCCGTCCAGCCCTGTTTCGTTTGCGATCGCGCCGACGATATTGCCGGGCTTGACGCCATGCTTGTGGCCGACTTCGATGCGATACATCTCCATGCCGATGCCGGAAGGCACATCGGTGCGTCTGCTCTTGCGTTCACGTCTCGGGCTTTCATCGGAACGCGCAAAATCGTCCTTATGCTCCTTGGATTTTTTCGGCTGTTGCATCAACAGCGGCACGTCGCCCTGAACCAGCTTAGCCAGAGCGGCAGCGATTTCGAGCGCGCTGACATTGTGTTCGATCTGGTATTGCTCGATCAATTGGCTATAGAAACTCAATTCCTCGGCCGCCAGCGTGTCGGTGATATTTTGTTTGAAACGCGCAATGCGCTTGTTGTTTATCACTTCGGTCGAAGGCAGGTCCATTTGTTCGACCCGTTGCTTGGTCGCTTTTTCAATATTGCCGAGCAGTTTCCTTTCGCGCGGCGCGACGAACAAAATCGCATCGCCGGTGCGACCGGCCCGGCCGGTGCGGCCGATACGGTGGATGTACGATTCGGTGTCATACGGGATATCATAATTGACGACGTGCGTTATCCGGTCAACGTCGAGGCCGCGCGCGGCCACGTCGGTTGCGATCAGAATATCGAGTTTGCCGGATTTGAGGTTTGCGATCGCGCGTTCGCGTAGCGCCTGCGACATGTCGCCGTTGATCGCGGCGGCCGAAAAGCCGCGCGCTTCGAGTTTTTCAGCCAGTTCGACTGTCGCGGTTTTGGTTCTGACGAAAATGATCATGCCATCGAAGGTTTCGGCTTCGAGAATCCGGGTCAGGGCGTCCAGTTTATGAACGCCGCTGACCACCCAAAAGCGCTGGCGGATGTTTTCGGCCGACGCGGTGGTAACCTTGATCGTGACCTGTTCCGGTTCCGTCAGATATTCCTGGGCGATTTTGCGGATCGGCATCGGCATGGTTGCCGAAAACAGCGCAATCTGCCGGTTTTCCGGGGTTTGTTCGAGAATCCATTCGACGTCATCGATAAAGCCCATGCGCAGCATTTCGTCCGCTTCATCGAGCACCAACACGCTCAGGTTGTCCAGTTTCAAGGTGCCGCGCCGCATGTGATCCATCACCCGTCCCGGCGTGCCGACCACCACATGCGCGCCGCGGTTGAGCTGACGCAGTTGCGATGTGTAATCTTGGCCGCCATAAATAGGCAACACATGGAAACCTTTCAGATGCGCCGCATAGCGCTGGAATGCCTCGGCGACCTGAATCGCCAGTTCGCGGGTTGGCGCCAACACCAACACTTGCGGGTCTTTTTGTTTGAGGTCGATCCGCGACAGGATCGGCAGTGCGAATGCGGCGGTCTTGCCGGTGCCGGTTTGCGCCTGTCCGAGCACATCTTTGCCTTGCAGCATGAAGGGGATCACTTGCGCCTGAATCGGCGAGGGAGTTTCATAACCGACATCCTCCAACGCTTTTAGCACCGGCTCGATAAGCGCTAAATCCTGGAATGAGGGTGATGAAGGAACAGCTTGGGTCATGAATTTACCTGTAGAATTGGGAGATGGGCGTTGCCGCCTAGAAATATGAATCTAACCCCCCATTCTATAACAGTTTTGATTTGTTTGCAGGATTTCAATAATTGACGCATTGACTGTTCTGACAATTACAAGCTGAGTTTTGCCGATTTGCTTGGTATAATAGAAAAATAATTTTGTCCCACTAATTTACTTTATTTATACCCATTGAGGGAGTTCATGATTCAAGGCAGTATCGTTGCGCTGGTCACACCTATGTTTGAAAACGGCGCGGTTGACAAGGAAAGCCTCAAAAAATTGGTCGAATTTCATATCGAAGAGGGCACCGATGCGCTCGTTGCGGTCGGCACTACCGGCGAGTCGGCAACGCTGAGCGAGGATGAACATTGCGACGTGATTGCTTCGGTGATTGCCTATGCGAAGGGACGCATTCCGATCATCGCCGGCACTGGCGCCAATTCGACGACCGAAGCGATTCATCTGACGCGGCGCGCGAAAGAACTCGGCGCCGATGCGTGTCTGCTGGTGACGCCCTACTATAACAAGCCGACTCAGGAAGGTTTGTTTCTGCATCATCAGGCCGTCAACGACGCGGTGGACATACCGCAAATTCTTTACAATGTACCCGGTCGAACAGGCTGCGACATGCTGCCGGAAACGGTGGGCCGTCTGTCGAAACTCAAGAACATCGTCGGCGTTAAAGAAGCAACCGGCGACCTGTCCCGTTTCCAAAAGATCCGCGATCTGTGCGGCGAGGATTTTGCGCTTTACACCGGCGACGATGCGACCAGCCGCGAATTTTGCCTGTTGGGAGGCAACGGCAGCATCACCGTAACCGGTAACGTTGCACCAAAACTGGTCCATCAAATGCTGGCAGCGGCTATGGCCGGCGATGCCGAAACCGCGTTGGCGCTCGACGAAAAATTGACCGGCCTGCACAAAGCACTCTTTATCCAGTCCAATCCGATTCCGGTCAAATGGGCGGTCTCCGAAATGGGTTTGATGCCGCGCGGCATTCGTTTGCCGCTGACCTGGCTGACGCCGGATTGTTTCGAGGCCGTGCGCGCCGCGATGCGCCAGGCCGGAGTGATTTAAGACGTGATAAAGGATCGTAGAAACGTACTCTTGGTGATCACGACGGCCACTCTGAATCTATCGGCGTGCAGCTATATTCAGAGTCTTTTTCCGGACAAGGAAAAGGATTACCAGTACACGACTGAAATCCCGCCGTTGGTCTTGCCTAGTGACTTGAACACCGGCGCTGTCGCCAAAGAGGCCGAAGCGCCTTCATCAACGGCGGCCGAACCCGCAACGGATCAAAATCAGCCTTCAGCCGAAGCCGAGCAAGCGTCGACAGCCCCGGAAAATACCGAAGGTGCCGAAAAAACCGGCACAGAAGAAAAAATCAGCGAACAGCCTGAAAAAAAGACTGAAGAGCCCGAACAATCCGCTCCACAAGCAGAGCCGAAACATGCCTCAGAAGGCCAGTCGGAACAAAAACCCGAAGTAAAAGAAGAGAAAAAGGATGCCAAACAGGAAGGCACTCCGGTCGAATTGGTGCGGTTTTCGGATGGCGAGCGCCGCTTGAGAATCGCGACTCCGCCCGACAAAGCCTGGCACTTGGTCAGTAAAGCGTTGAGCCGCAATTCGATCGAGGTGACCGAACGCGATCAGGATCAGAAGCTGTTTTATGTTCAATACAATCCCGAGGCGAGAAAAGCCGAGGACGGGTCCCTGCTGGATGAGGCCGTCTTTCTGCTCAAGGGATTTGAGGCAAATGAGAAGGAATATTTACTCAAGTTGATTCCTGTTGACGACAAGACCGACCTGGCGATTGCCGATAAGGATTTGAACCCGGTCAGCAATGATGATGCGGCGGTTAAGTTATTACGGCTGTTGGGCGGCACCATTCAAGGGAATCAGTAGCTTGGGTGCTCAGGGGCTGAGAAAAACTCTCTCTAACTTGGGGAAAGGACTGGGTGAGGGCGGTAATGGCAATTTGCCTAAATAAATCGCTTCTTGAGCAAAAGATGGAAATTGCAAGAAGCCTGTCGTTGCGGAATTTTTATCCTGCCGCATTTCTTTACCGATCGTGCCCCATACGTATGAATGAGAGCGATCAACAAACTTTTTCACATTGTCATTCCATTGATTCATGTTAATTATCCCGGGCTCTATTGCACTTTCCGATTTCCGCATCACCAAATTGCTTGCCGATTTAAAGGCCGTCGAACCCGAGATTCAATCCGTGTCGGCGCGCTTCGTGCATTTCGTCGATCAGGAAGGCGATTTGCAAGCCAACGCCCAAACCATTTTGCAACAACTGTTGGATTACGGCTCAGGACCTGTCGAATCGCCCGGCAAGGGCGTTCGCCTGCTGGTTGTGCCGCGCCCCGGCACAATCTCGCCGTGGTCCAGCAAGGCGACCGAGATCGCGCAGCGCTGTGGCCTGGTTGCGGTCAACCGGATCGAACGGGGCATCGAATATACCCTTCACGCAGGAAAGCCGTTAATCGAGGCTACTCAACGCCAATTGGCGGCTTTGCTGCATGATCGGATGACGCAGAGCGTATCCTACGGCGACAAAACTCCCGATTTATTCAGCAAACACGAGCCGCAACCATTGCGGCGCGTCGCAATCGTCGAGCAGGGCAAACCGGCCTTGGTTAAGGCCAATGCGGATTTGGGCCTGGCCTTGTCGGACGATGAAATTGACTATCTGGTCTCCGCGTTTGAAGGCTTGAGTAGAAATCCGACCGATGTCGAACTGATGATGTTCGCGCAGGCGAACTCAGAGCATTGTCGGCACAAGATCTTCAATGCGAATTGGACCATCGACGGCATCCGGGAAAGCAAAACCCTGTTCGGAATGATCCGCCATACGGCCCAACAGCATCCGGAAGGCATTCTGTCGGCCTACAGCGATAATGCATCGGTTGTCGAGGGTTTCAATAATCGGGTTTTCCGCCGCGATCCTGTGACCGGCCTTTACGATTATATCGAGGAAGACGCGCACATTTTGATGAAGGTCGAAACGCACAACCACCCGACCGCGATTTCCCCGCATCCGGGCGCCGCGACCGGCTCCGGCGGCGAGATTCGCGACGAAGGCGCGACCGGCCGCGGCTCCACGCCGAAAGCCGGACTGACCGGTTTTTCAGTCTCGCATTTAAAGGTCCCGGGCTTCGCACAGCCGTGGGAGGAAGACCACGGCAAACCGGCGCGTATCGCCTCTGCTTTGGACATCATGCTCGAAGGTCCGATCGGAGGCGCGGCGTTCAACAACGAATTCGGCCGGCCGAATCTGGCCGGTTATTTTCGCAGCTACGAGCAGTTGGCGCCGGGCGCGGAGAGTAATGATTATCGCGGTTATCACAAACCGATCATGATCGCCGGCGGCCTGGGCTCGATCCGGCCGATGCTGGTCAACAAGCAGCCGATACCGGCAGGCTCCTTGATCATCATCCTCGGCGGCCCCGCGATGCTGATCGGGCTGGGCGGTGGCGCGGCCTCGTCATTGGCCTCCGGCGAAAGCTCCGAGGATCTCGATTTCGCCTCGGTGCAGCGCGAAAATCCGGAAATGCAACGCCGCTGCCAGGAAGTGATCAACCACTGCAACGCACTCGGCGCGGATACACCGATCGTCTCGATTCACGACATCGGCGCAGGCGGCTTGTCAAACGCGGTGCCCGAAATCATCCACGACTGCGAGCGCGGCGGCCGTTTCGAACTGCGCAAGGTGAACAATGCGGACATCGGCATGTCGCCGATGCAGATCTGGTGCAACGAGGCGCAGGAACGTTATGTCGTCGCGATCAAGCCTGAATCGCTCGAACTGTTCCAAGCCTTTTGCGAACGCGAGCATTGCCTTTATGCGGTGATCGGCGTCGCGACCGAAGCCGAGCGACTGTTGCTCGACGACAATCTGCTCGGCGATGCGCCGGTCGATTTGCCGATGTCGGTGCTATTCGGCAAGCCACCGAGGATGCACAGGGATGTGAAGCGGCAGCAACCCACTCTAAAAGCGGTCGATTTGAGCGGCATCGAGATCAGCGAGGCGGCCAAGCGCGTGCTGTCGTTCCCGGCGGTCGCGGACAAAAGCTTTCTGATCCATATCGGCGACCGTTCGGTGACTGGCCTGGTCGCGCGCGACCAAATGGTCGGCCCCTGGCAGGTGCCGGTCGCCGATGTCGCGGTGACCTCGGCAGGCTTTTATGCCGAGACAGGCGAAGCGATGGCGATGGGCGAGAGGACGCCGCTTGCGGTGATCGATGCGCCGGCTTCAGGGCGCATGGCGATCGGCGAGGCGGTCACCAATATCGCGGCCGCGCGCATCGCCAAACTCGGCGACATCAAGCTGTCCGCGAACTGGATGGCGGCGGCTGGCTTTTCGGGCGAAGATGCGGCGTTGTTCGATACGGTCGAGGCGGTTGGCATGGAACTCTGCCCGGCCTTGGGCATTGCGATTCCGGTCGGCAAGGATTCGTTGTCGATGAAAACGGTCTGGAAGGACATTGACGGCGAAAAAACGATGGCCGCGCCGTTGTCGCTGATCATCACCGCGTTTGCGCCGGTCCTCGACATCGCCAAGACACTGACGCCGCAATTGTGCTGCAACCATCATGGCACGGTGTTGATTCTGATCGATCTCGGCCAAGGCAAAAACCGTCTCGGCGGTTCTGTGCTGGCACAGGTTTACCGTCAGCTTGGCGATACAAGCCCCGATCTTGACGATCCGGCTTTACTGAAAGCGTTTTTCGAGGCGATCCAAAAACTGAATCAACAAGGGAAACTCTTAGCCTACCATGACCGGGCGGACGGCGGCCTACTGGCCACGGTCGCGGAGATGATCTTCGCGAGCCGTCTCGGCGCGGAGCTGATTCTGGACAACCTCGGAGAGTTGCTGCCGGCCTTGTTCAACGAAGAATTAGGGGCGGTGATTCAGGCCAGGGTCAGCGAAGCGGACGATGTGCTATCAATCCTGAAACAAGTAGGTCTGGGCGAGGTGAGTCATATCATCGGCCGCGTCGTCGAGAGCCAGCAATTAACCGTGATCCATGACGGCCGCATCGTGTATAGCGCCGCGCGCGCCGATATGCAAGCGAATTGGTCCGAACTCAGCTTTAGGATGCAGGCGCTCCGCGATAATCCGGACTGCGCGAGACAACAGTTCGAGAGGATTCGTGACGACAACGATCCGGGGTTGAATGTCAAATTGACCTTTGACGTAAATGACAACGTTGCCGCGCCTTTCATTGCTTCCTCGATCAAACCGAAAATTGCGATCCTCCGGGAGCAGGGCGTCAATGGCCATGTCGAGATGGCTGCCGCGTTCGACCGCGCCGGCTTCGCGAGCATCGACGTGCACATGAGTGACATCATCGCAGGACGCGTTGAGTTGTCTGCTTTCAAAGGCCTGGTCGCCTGCGGCGGCTTCTCCTATGGCGACGTGCTCGGCGCGGGCGGCGGCTGGGCCAAATCGATCCTGTTCAATCCTCGCGCGCGGGATCAATTCGAAGCGTTTTTCGACCGCGAGGATACCTTCGGCCTGGGCGTCTGCAACGGTTGCCAAATGATGTCCGGATTGAAAGACATCATTCCAGGCGCGGATCTGTGGCCGCGTTTTCTGCGCAACCGCTCCGAGCAATTCGAGGCCCGGGTAGCGCTGGTCGAGGTGCAGCCTTCGCCGTCGGTCTTTTTTAGAGGCATGGCGGGTTCGAGAATGCCGGTGGCTATCGCGCACGGCGAAGGCCGCGCCGAATTCGCAAACGGCTATGCCAAGAAGGCTCTCGCCGCGCAAATCGTCGCCTTGTCCTATGTCGACAATACCGGCGAATTGACCGAAAGCTTCCCGGCCAATCCGAACGGCTCGCCGTTCGGCATCACCGGGCTGACTACCACGGACGGCCGCTTTACGATCATGATGCCGCATCCCGAACGCTGCTTCAGGACGGTACAGAACTCCTGGCATCCCGACGATTGGAACGAATACGGCGCCTGGATGCGGATATTCAGAAACGCCAGGGCCAACGTCGGTTGAAATTAGATTGATTCGGCCATGATATAATTTAATGTTACGGCAGCGGCCCAAACCTACCGCTTTGTCCGTTCGATTGGAGGGGAGTTATGGAGTCTTCGGCTAAGTGGAAATATCTAAAAATTTTGGGGCTGATTGCTTTAACGGTCACCGTATTTTTCCCGGATGTCGTTTTCGATTTGACCGTCAGCTCCCTGCATTTCTTGTTCGAATCGCTGCTGGAACTCTCCCATTTGCTGTTCGAGGGACTCGAATCGGTGCTGGATCATCTGATTGAGGGCCTTTTCGAGACCGATCTGCACTCGACGCAAACGATCGTGTTTTATATTTTGTTGGCGATTGCCGCTTATCCCTTATATTGGCTGGGCCGTTTTTCGCTTCGTCTTTATCGTCGATGCCAACAGACCTGGAATGGCTTCCGGGCCGAGCATCCATTCAATCCAATCGAATATTGGCATGGGTTGACTCTTCTTCGAAAAATCAAACTGATTTTGATTCCCGTGGCGTTGGTTTATCTGTACGTGATGTTTTTCGTTTGATTGATGTTAAAGGCCGGCTTCGCGGAACCGATGATCCGATAAAGCCCTCGGATTCCGAACAAAATCGTTAGCGCCGCTGCGAAAATCAACGGGTTTGTAAGATCTTTCTTGACCACCCGTGCATAATGCAACACGCATCAACACAAAGGGTGGAAAACCGACCGTGATGTAGGGGCGTTTGACGATATCGGCGGCTATCGCCGTCCAGTCGAAAAACTGATCCAAGACCAGATAGGCCAAAAAAGGAAGTTCATTTTATCGAGACGCCCTCCGCTTGTTGGATCAGGGCGATGATTTAAAGCGCCTCGCCATTCGCCCATGCACACTTGCGCAGAAAATGTAAATTATTTCCGCTTCGAAGACTGCCCACTTGAAAAGCCGAAGGACAACCCTATTGTAATGGCATGAGACCGGGTGTCCGGTTTATCATCGACAAAATCAATTTGATTAATTAACGAGGAGAAAACGATGGCCTACCATTACCAACCCTGGAGTTTGTTAAATCAATTGCAAAAAGAACTTGAGCGCGCGCATGAAGGCGGTTCAGGGGAAGGATCGATCGCAACCGCGGAATGGACGCCTGCGGTCGACATAAAGGAAGACAATGAAAAATTCGTGCTTTATGCCGATATCCCGGGCGTTAAACCGGAAGACATAGACATTAGCATGGAAAACGGCGTGTTGACGATCAAAGGCGAAAAAAAGAGCGAAACCAAAGCCGAACAGGAAGGCTATAAGCGCGTCGAGCGGATCTACGGCTCGTTCTACCGCCGTTTCAGCCTGCCAGATACCGCCAATGCCGATGCGATCAGCGCCAAATCGAAAAACGGCGTATTGGAAATTGTGATTCCGAAGCGCGAAGCGGTCAAGCCGAAGAAGATTAGCGTTGAATCTATTGAATAATTCAGCCGACAAGCCGTGGTTTTGACAGTTTGGGCGAATTAGCGCGATAGCACGAGGATGGGTCGAGGAGGTACGATCCATCCTCGTTAATATCAGCCGGGGCTGGCATTGGCCGCCCCCGGCTGCCCGGTTAAAGCTTTCTCTCAATCCTCCGTAGAAAGCCCGATCAACAAGCGGATAAATTCCATCACCTTTTCATTGAATACATCATTATGGTCGGCGATGATCTCTTCATCGACCCGGACATTCAGGTAAGGATTTTGCGCATTGGTCTTGTTCAGATGCGTCAGCACGGTGGAACCGTATTGCGTGGAGCCGCCCGGCGTTTGCGTGCTCCAGATGTTTTTCATGTTATCCATGTTGGCGACCTTCAGATTCATTTCCTTGCCTAACGGCTTTAAGGTGTGGCTGATCAACGGCAGATAATGGCCTACCGTATTGCGGTCGGCTTCGCCTTCATCCAATTCGAGCGTATGTTTGCAGTCGTTGCGCACGATGTCGTGGTGGGTTTCGAAAACGGTCGAGAATACGCGGCCCAACGGAAACAGGGTGCCGGTGGCGCCGTCCGCTTCCGAGGTCAGGATCGCCAGGCGCGGCACCTGTTCCGGAAAGTAGCTGCAACGCGCCTGGGCCAGGTCGTAAAAGGGTGCATAACGCAGCGCTTCGAACGCCGGATTCAATAACACAACCAGATCGCCGAAGCCTTTGGCGGTATCGGTGAAGCCCTTGCCTTCCTGGCTGTCGACGAAGCGGCTGGCCAGGATTTGCGAAGTCGCGCTGTACACGACCTGACCGCCGAAGCTGTGGCCGATCACGACCAGACGGCTTTTGATCGGCGGCACCATCGAATTGCGCACATTCGCGATTTCCTCGAGTTTGACCAGGAGCTCGCTGACGCCGAGGTAACCGACATCCTGCGCGGTGCTTTTGCGGTCCCAGAAGGTCAGATAATTGAACGGCGGCACGTCGATCGATTCGCCGCGCCAGCCGATATAAACGCCGGCGATTTTACGGGCAGGGCGGTGCAATGATTTGCTACGTTGGCTTTCGATTGCGCTGAGTTTGGCGAGATTGTCCTTGAAGCTTTCGATGTTCGGATCGCCGGGGCGGGCGTTGTGATGCCAGCCGTGTACGAAGACGGTCAGCAAAATACTTTCCTCGGCGGCTTTTTTGTAGAGCGTGTCAAGCAAGGCCTGCATTTGTTTACGGTCGCGCATCTGACCCTGATCGTCGATTTCGACGAAGCCCAGCGTGTATTCGTTGTCCATGCCCGTATTATACTGATGCAGGGAGTTTTGTTCGCAAGCATTGCTTTGTGACACAGTACACGGCTCATAAATGCTCCGGTATATCTCGTTCGATGCGCAACCGGTCAGCAGGACGCTTGCGCACAACAGGACCTGATAAGGCGTCATTTTTATCAGACTCATAATCATCTCCGGGGGAAGGGAAAAAACTTTAGCGAACCGCAATGCACGAGTCTAACAGCCATTATTGTCGTGGTCAATGTTCGTTCAGCATCGCCTTGACTGCATCGGCCAGCACGCCGTCGAGCTTAATGCAGGAGGCGGAATGATCAATGCTGTCGGTGCTCCAGAGCGTCTGTACGCCTGCTTCGCGAATTACGCGCTCGGCGTCTCCGCAAAATAGCGCATGGGTCACGACCGCATGAACCTCCTCTGCGCCTTTGGCGTGTAACAATTCCGCCGCCTTCGCCAACGTGCGTCCGGTGCTGGCCATGTCATCGACAATCACGACCGGTTGCTTACGGTAATCGGCCTCCGGCAGTGTCAAAGTGACCTCGGTGTCGCCAAGCCTGACTTTTTCGGCAACCTGAAAGGTGAAGCCGGTCATCTCGGCGAGCGTTGCGACCCATTGTCTCGATTCGCTGTCCGGACCGAGCAACAGCGCGTGATCGAACTTTTGCTCCAGGAATTCCGCGATCACGGCCGTGGCGTTCAGGCTGATCGCATGATCTAGCGGTATCGCTTGTTGCAGCCGGCCGATCCGATGCAGATGGGGATCGACCGTGATCACATCGTCGAACAGTTCGGCCAGCAAGCGACCTATGTGGCGTTGACTGACTGCAACGCCCGGCCGATTCGCAAAGTCCTGGCGCATGTAACAAAGATAAGGGGCAATCAGCGTCAAACGTTTCGTGCCCAATTCTCTTGCGGTTTTGGCGCAGAGCAATAATTCGATCAGCTTGCTGTTCGGCTGATTTAGACTGCGACAAAACAAAACGTGCTTCGGTAAATCGGGGGGTAGGGCGGTGAAACTTTCGCCGTCCGGAAAATGATGCACCTCGACTTCGGCAAGCGGTAGCTCAAGTCGGGTTGCCAGGCGTTGAGCCTGCGACAGATAGTCCGAAAAAGCCAGGATCAGCATGGAATTAAAATGCAATCAGCGGTTTCAAGATTTCGACGTTGTCGCCTAAGGTGTAGCCATTGTTTTGGGCGGCCAATTGCTGCGCGAAGGTGAAATCGGCCGGAAACTCGGCGTGAATCCGGTACAATACATCGCCTTTTTTGACCGAACTGCCCAGTTTTTCGATCAAATCGACACCGGCCCGTTTCATCATCGGCGCCCCAGCCATCCGGGCGATTTTGGCCATCTGTAGATTGTCGATTTCGGTTACGATACCGTCATGTTGCGCGACGACCTCATGAAAAAGCTTTCCCGGCGTCAGATCGACAGGTTTGGACCCTTGCGCCTGAATGATCTCGTTCATTTTTGCGCAGGCTCTGCCCGACTCGAGAATGTCGCGCGCAATCGCATAACCTTGGCCTCCGCGCACGTCGGGATCGAATTCGATAATACGTCCAGCCAGGTGCAACGATTTCTGGCGCAAATCGGCTGGAGCCTCGGGATCATTTTGCAACACCAGCATCACGTCGCGAGCTTCAAGCACGGGTCCGATACCGCGGCCGATCGGCTGCCGTCCGTCGGTGATCATGACTTCCAAATGCAGATTCAGCCGGTCGCCGACAAATTCGAACAGCTTGCGCAATGCGAGCGCCTGCCGCATTTGCCTAACTTTAGCGGAAGGACCGACGGGTATGTCGATGAGCAAGTGTGTCGAACCGGCAGCCAGCTTTTTGGATAAGATCGATGCGACCAATTGGCTCTGCGAATCGATGCTTAACGGCCGCTCAACCGCAATCAGCATATCATCGACGGGCGCGAGCCGGGCCGTACCGCCCCACGCCAGACAGCCGCGTTCGCGGCGCACAATGTCGTGTAATTGCTCGGGGCTTAAATCGACCTCCGATAAAATTTCCATCGTATCGGCCGTGCCGGCCGGCGATGTTATCGCTCGGCTCGACGTTTTCGGGATCAGCATGCCGTGCGCGGCGACGATCGGCACGACCAGCATTGAGGTGCGATTTCCGGGAATGCCGCCGATGCAATGCTTGTCGGCGACCAGGGGTTCATCCCAGTCGATCCGGTCCCCGGATTGCAGCATCGCGCGGGTCAAATAGAGCAATTCATCGCGATCCAGACTATTTTGTCCGGTAGCGACCAAAAAGGCCGCAATCTCCATCTTCGAATAACGGCTTTCGACGATATCATCGCATATGTTGTTGAAATCGGTCTGATCGAGGCGCTCGCCGTTGATCTTTCGGCGCACCGCATCCATCGATTCGGGCGGCACGGCATGATTCACTGTCACCAGACAGCCTTCAGCGCAACTGAATTGCTCGAAAGCTTGTTCCGACAGCCCAAGTTCGCCGGGTTGCACGATCGAGGCATCGTCGACCACGTTCAGTACCGCCAACACCTTGGTGCCGTTCAAAATGATCTGAATTTTAGACAACGCCTGAAATCCTTCAGCTCGGTAAATGCCGCATTCGCGATGCAAATAGGCGACATTTTCATGATAGGTGTCGATCGCAATACGGCGAAGTTGCAGGGTGTCCGTGCTCATGGCTTTTTCATTGTCATAATCGGGTGATAATGCGATTTAAGAATTGGATTGTCAACAGGCTGTTGTGCCGACAGCAATTAACCGATTCAATACAATGCTATAAAGCTAAATGCTTTTATGATTACCGTCTTTACAGCCCTGATTTTGAATGGCATATTATCTTTTCCCGATCGCTTACTCGACGCTTCACTCGACAGATTAAATGAACAAATGCAGATGGGCGCTAGGCAGCCCGCAAATGGAGAATTATCACGACGCCGAATGGGGCGTCCCGGTGCATGACGACCGCTTGCTATTTGAATTTCTGGTGTTGGAAGGCGCGCAGGCCGGGCTGAGCTGGTCGACAATATTAAACAAGCGTGAAAATTATCGGCAGGCTTTCGATCACTTCAACCCCGAATCCGTGGCCCGGTACGACGAGCGGAAGATCGAAGAACTGTTACAAAATCCAGGCATTATCCGCAACCGACTGAAAGTCCGGTCCGCGGTGATCAACGCCAGGGCATATCTGGACGTCCGGGACGAATTCGGCAGCTTCGACGACTATATCTGGCGTTTTGTCGACGGCGTGCCGGTTAACAATCACTGGCAACATCATGACGAAATCCCGGCCTCGACGCGCGTATCCGAAATCATGAGCCGCGACCTGAAAAAACGCGGCTTCAAGTTTGTCGGCAGTACGATTTGTTATGCGCACATGCAGGCGACCGGAATGGTCAACGATCATACGGTCGATTGCTTCCGGCATGCCGAAATCACCCATCACTACCATTTGCCGAACGAGGAGTAAACCGCCATGCGTTTTTTACACACGATGATACGGGTTCGCGATCTGGACGAAGCGCTCGATTTTTTCTGTAACAAGTTGGGTTTGATCGAAGGCAGGCGCATGGACAGCGAGGCCGGGCGTTTTACGCTGGTTTATCTGCATGCGCCGCAGGATTCCGCGCAATCGAAAGCCATGCAATCTCCGGAAGTCGAATTGACTTTCAACTGGGACCCGGAAGTGTATACCGGCGGCCGCAATTTTGGCCATCTGGCGTTTGAAGTCGACAATATTTACGAAACCTGCCAAAAACTGATGGAAGCCGGCGTATTGATCAACCGACCGCCGCGCGACGGCCACATGGCTTTCATCCGTTCGCCGGACAATATTTCGATCGAGCTTTTACAGAAAGGCGGATCGTTGCCGCCGCAGGAGCCGTGGGTTTCGATGGCGAATACCGGAAGCTGGTGAGTCAGCAATGGGGAGGGCGGTTGTGTAAAAAATCTAACACCAAGATCAGAGGGTAATCCGGGAAGATTTAAGCTCACAATGCCTATAAATCTGAAGGGTAACATTGCTGAAATCGGACTGACCCCATTTCAGCTTTCGCGAAAAATGCTGGCGTTCCTGAAACTGGGCTGATTCAAGTAAAAATAGAAAGGCAAAAACAAAATTGTTGATACAAAACATAATTTTTGATAAAAAACATAAATGATCCGTGCTCCGGATTCCATGATCCCGGAAATTCATGCGTTGATTGCTTAGTGGCGCGCTGCTTTGAATTCTGATACAGAAACCAAACCGACAACGGCGGAAGCGTCTTTGATTTTAGAATCAGAAAACAAATCGTCGGAACTGGAACCGTCTTGAGCGAAGTTAGGAATGCTTATCCGCGCGAAACAATGGATGAAACAATGGATTTGGTGTAAACCCGCAACGCCTACAGGCGCAAGGCGCTTAATGGTCGACCCTTTGGACGGCATACTAGACTTCGCATAATGATGGTTCGGCTTATGTAGAAAAGCCCCGGTGGATAATGACCGTCCATCGGGGCTTTTTTGCATAGGCCGTATTATGCGAAGTTTCTTCGGTAATTATCGCTACGCGTTACGGTAATTGCTGGATCTGTCTTTGGGATGTGTTGCGGCTCATGCCCGGCTTGTGACCGTTCAAAATAGGGCGCATTCTGTTCTCCGGCGGAGCCTTCAAAACCCGGCCCGCCCGGAAACCGACAAAGCCCGATGTCCTTTCCTCGCGCTATGCCTCCCGATCCTCTGGCCAGAGTCGCAAAAAGTACCCCCTTTCCTGAAAATAACGCTTTTCCCATCGTGGAGTTGTTCACACACAGAGGCCTACAGGCGCAATACGCTGTCCGGTGGGCGCTTTTGCTTTTAAACCGGGCGAACGATAAGGGGCCGATGCTATCAGCCTGTATGGTCTACCCAGCGCATAAGATGTTTTCCGTAACGTTACCTTAAATCGTGACAAAGGCGAGGCCCCTTATCGTTCGTTCGCCCGGTTTTTTGCTTTTTGCTTTTCTGTCGTGTGGGTCGATCGGCAAGGACAGGGTAAGTAGTACTGTCCTTTTGTCTCATTAATGAGACTTTTTTACCGTTTTTCCATCGCTTCTTTAACATCTTCGATTGTAATTTCGTTGATGTATTTGCTCAGTAAGGCGTCTGCTATGTCTGTCGGTTTTATTACTTTATTTTCCTTTATAGAAAATTCCCAGGCTTTTTTTTCGATGGCTTCCCATCTTGCCCCTCTTACTCTGATTGTTTTATGTGTTGCCATTTCTTTTTTCATCTTTGTTGACTCTGCGTAATTACAACTTTACATTTTTACTTGTAATTTTTTTATTAATCACTTGTGATTTGTTAACATTAGTCTACAATGTTTTTTGTAACAAATTTACATGTGATTTATGCTCGATTGGTTCCGCGGTGAAATTCCTTTCTTACACGACCCTATCCCGGCCGGTCGTGTCGTTTCCGTTGAACCTGATGGCCAAGTGACGTGGGAATGTGTCAAAAAGATTGAATGCCGTTCGAGCCACGATACCAGCCTCAAGATCAAGTCCGTCGGCGGAGACGGTCAGGGCAGGGCGACTGCTTTGCAAATCGACGGCAATCTGTGCAAGTTCCTGCAAGGCCATAACGTCTTCGGCAGCCGCGATCTGAATCGCTTGCTGTTGTTGTCTTTTCGCAAGGTTTGCGAGTTGCTGAGCGAGCATTTGAATGGCCGTTCGTCGCCGGATTTGGCCGAACGGCAAATCATGAAAGGCAACTACCTGGTCAAGATGATCGACATTAACCAGCTTTATGAGTGCGGCAATGACGCTAGTGTCGAAGCCTGGCTGCATGCTGCCGAGATGCGCGCCCGGTCGCGCCATGGCCGCAGCACTCGCGACAAGGGCACGCTGTATCTTGGCAAATCGTCGCGCCGCTGGGCGATCAAGTTTTACAACAAAGCCCGCGAGCTATTGGCTCAGGGTAAAACGCATAAACTCCCCGATAGCTTACAGGGCGTCGGTCTGGAGGAATTCATACAGGGCAAGCTAAGAGCTGAGCTGCGCCTGTTCGGTAAAGAGCTCGAAGAACGACACGGAATCACGCACGGCTACCATTTGACGCCGGAAGTCATCGATCAATTGTTCAACACGTATCTGGGGAAAATCGACATGTCCAATCAAACCACGCTTATCGACGAACAACTTTACGAAATGCCTCAAGCGCTTCGGTCTTCTTATCTGCTTTGGCGGCAAGGGGCCGACCTTCGCGGCTTGTTGTCCAAACCGACTTTTTACCGTCAACGCAAGGCTTTGCTTGAATACGGCATTGACATCAACCTGATGCACCAAGCGCCCGAACATTCGAACGTGGTGCCGTTGATTCGGGTGATCGAAGCCAAGCCGGTAGCTATCCCGGCTTGGGCTTATGAACGCGGTCTGATTGCAGCTTAAGGGGTAGGGCACATGAAACCAGAATCCTACGCTGATCAAAACGTTTCCGCCTTGGTCGACCAAGCCTTTAACCTGCAACTGCAATTGTCCGATCTCAAAGCCCAGGTGCTTGAAGTCACCGATCAGCTCGACACCGTTCGTCATGGCTATCGTGCGCTAAATGACATGCTGGTTTTCTCGAACGTGTCGATCCAGGATTGCCAGCCGTTGCTGGCCGCGCTGAACGTGGCTTTTTTTACCTTTGTCGATCAACTTCATGACTTGGCTGATGGCGAGGCCTGCACGCCTCCGGAGGCCTCCGCATGATTACACTTCCATTTCCCCTTTGTCCCGTCTGCGGCCGTCGTGTGACGTGTATTGGCACGTCTCGCCGCCATCGGATGTGTTCCAATGCCTGTCGCCGCGTGTCTCGGCTTTTTCCTTAACCCTAAATGAGAGGTAAACCATGTCCTTAGTGAAAGTCTTTGTCGAACGCGCCCAGGTCGACGCCATCCGCAGCCGTGCGATTCCCAATACTGGCGAACTTGAATACCTGCAAAAAGTATGGGTCTATAAATCCGGCTCCCGTTTTCCGACCGAGTATCAGATTCGTTTGCCCGCCGGCGTCAAGCTTTACCCGGAAGGCGATTATGTTCTCGATTTGCAAACGAATATCAAGCCGGATAAATATCTTGGCTTGTCGTTCGATCCCTTTGCGCCGACGGTGTTGAAATCGGTTACTGCGCAGTTTATCGACGCTTTCGACAAAATGAATGATCAACTGTACCAGCAGCTGAACAAAGCAGCTGCCGGATCGGCTTTATAGAGGGGTTATGATGCCTGTCTTTGAAATGGCGGTGAATTCTTCTTCTGTTGCCTCGTTTGTGTTTTTGAGTCTATTCTTACTGTCGACGCTTAAATAAAGAGGTATCGCTTGATGAATGCTTTTGCGGTTCGCATCACTTATGCCGATTCCAGCCGGCTTGGCTGGAATGCTTCCGCCCATTACGAGAAACACGAATTGTTTGTCGGTGCCAGTTCTCGATATGTGCATGCGCTTGATGCTGCGCACCTTGATACACATGAGCTTGCAACGCAATTTCGAGATGCCATTGTGGCGCGCGAGCACGGAAAAGGTCATCTCGACTTTGAAGCCGAAGTCGAAGAAGTCTGGTCAAGTCGCCAAGGGTTTTCCGACTCTATTGAAAAAGACTCCAAAGCCGTTCATGCCTATCTTGAAAAGCACGGTTATCCGAAACCTGGTGCTGATCCGGCGTCGCTGGTTCGCTCCGGCTGGGTGATCCAATTGCACATTGATAAACCGCCTCCCGTGTGTTATCTGCTGTCTCTGGTTAATACTCGTCTCGATTTTACAACTGAGCTTGGCCGCGCCAAGTGTTATAAAACCGAAGCTAACGCGCAAAAGGTCTTGGCCAAGCTCAACGCCGGCGGCAAGACTGTCGCCGTTGCCGTTCCCATTGAACAAGCCTCGTAACGTTACCGTTCTAAGCCCGGTGTCTAGGAAATGAGGCCCGACGGCGGATAGGCCGCAATGCGGCCGGCCGACGTCGAGGCCTTTTCGCTTTCGTGTCGATCGTGTTACCGACCAGGTAGTTTATGACTCCGGAAAGTAACGTTACTTGCCCAGGCTTTCAGACGATCAATGAGTAACAGTTGTTGTTTAGCCTGTTGTCGTTTCACTTTTAATTCGCGGGAGTGAGAAACGAGGATGAGCGAGAGCGAGTGCGCGAGCGGCCGCGAAGACGAGTGCCGAACGAACGCTTTTTAATTTTGACCCTTCAGGCGCTCACGCAAAAAAATGACCCTCCGAGACTTCGCATAATGTATATTATGTTAAATTATATATTATGAGTAAACTAGGCTTGTTCTTTTACGCCGTTCCCAAGCTGGAACGACAAGGATTGAATCAATCCACCGTTTCGGTCCATCGGCATCGATCCTTCACCATCTTGTCGGTATTTTGATTGCCGATGCCTTTTGCAATCAACGCAATCACGCGGTCGTCGGTATCGTAGCCGACATGCGCATCCAGAGGATTGGCAAGTTTGCCAAGTCCGAAAGCATCGAAAATGGTCGCGACATTGATATTGATGTTGGTTACGTCAATGCAAAGCCGCGAATCCAGGTATTTTTCGACAAAACCATGTGGTATTGCGTAGCTCAACAAATCGTTCGGATCGCTGAATGCGATAATCGGCGTTCTGCTCAGCAAACGCTCCTGATATTTTTCGCCAGTGGGTTCGCAGTAAGCGTGTTTTTGGTTAGCGACGTCTGGCAGCTTACGCCCCAACTGCAGCATCGGTAATTGATTCGACATCATGTAAATCGGAATTTCCTTGTTTTTCAAGGCTTCCCTGAATCTGGCATCGCGCTCATTGATTATTGAAGCGATACGTTGCATGCCATCGATCGTGATGCGACTGCCCAAGCTATGCGAGATGACGGCGAATTCATCGTTACTGACATTCTTGGCCAGGTCCGTATCCATGAACGAGCACGATTGCTTGACATCGTCCGGTAAGCTCTCCCAGCCGTTACGAGCCATCCAGCAGAAAGCCTGAGCGAATGAGACCAGAATATCTTCCCTACTCTCTCCTAGATAGATGATCGGATCGGGCCCGGTGTCGTTTGAAAACTTTTTCAACAGATCGTTGACTTCCGCGCGCCGGAACGAGTATTCGCCGGAATTATCATAAGCCAGCACTTCTTTTTGCGGCGCGGTGATCTTCGACCAAGTCAATTCATAAAACAACATTTCGTTTTTCCGATCCTTGCTGAGAAAGCGGTGGATCCGTAAATTACCGAGATTTTTGCTTGAGTCGGTCCGGCTGGTCAGTGTGATGTTTTTCGGGTGCGCTGATTGAACAGTCAAGTCGAGCTTTTGGGTGAGTTTTTCCAAAAACTGAGTTGAGTAACCCGGGAGATGGTCGCCGACGCCATGCACCATCAGCACTTTCATTTTTCCATGAAGATTATCGAGATGCGGCGCCAGCCCCCCAAACGGCTTGCCCCAAATCTCGCAGACACGGTTATCGACTGACTGCTGTTTTTCCAGATATGCCTCAACCATGCCCTTCCCCAGACTGGCGCAACCGCTCAGCAAAATTGCGGAGACGGGTAAGAGGAAGATGTTAAATAGTCGTTTCATCGGTTATATTGGTGAAGATAAGGAATGCAGAAATACTATCATTTAGCCATTAAAATTGATACGGAACTCAACTTTTGAGTCATTTGAGGATTATGTTCAAGCGCTTTGCTAATCGACTAACAGGCATTATTTTTATATTTTTGTTCGGAATAAGCACGCTGAAGGCACAAAACCTGTCCGATATTTTTGATCTTGCGCTACAAAACAATCCTGATTTAAAAAGGGTCGAAGCCGAGCGTTCGGCTCGCTTTGAATCAAAGGATCAAAGTCTTGCCCGTTTTTTTCCGGTTGTGGCGGCGAACGGAGCGTCAAGTAAGGAATATCTGCACAATAAAAAGGCAAAAGCCAATGGAATTCCCTCCTTCAATTTAGCGGGTAATATGGTCAACCAGGATTTCTGGAGGCATACGTTCGATTTGAATATTACCCAGCCGTTGTTTCATTGGGATCATTGGATTCAATTGAGTCAGTCAGAAAATATCATGGCGCAAGCCGAGGCCAATTATCAGGCTGAAGTCCAGAATCTTTTATTGAAAACCACCACCGCCTATTTCGATGTTTTGTCCGCCAGGGACAACCTGGAATTTACGATGGCCGAAAAAGAAGCGATTGCACGCCAACTTGATCAGGCCAAACATCGATTCGATGTCGGCATCATTCCGATTACCGATGTGAATGAAGCGCAAGCCGCATTCGACCAGGCCTACGCAAGCGAAATCGAGGCCGTCAATCTGCTCGATGACCGGAATGAAGCGTTAAAGGAAATCATCGGCGATCAAGATGTGACGATCGATCCTCTCGGCGAGCAGTTGCCTCTCAAAAAGCCTGATCCGGCCGATATCACAAAGTGGAGCGATACCGCCGAACTGAATAATTTCGGCGTCATCGCCGCTTACAATCAGGCCGAAGCGGAGCGTAAATCGATCCAGATTCAGCGTAGCGGTCACCTGCCGCAGCTGGATATTGTCGCGTCTTACGATGTGTCGGATGTGAACAGCACGTTTGGTTTTCGCGGCGACACGCAGAGCATCGGTATGCAATTGAATGTACCCTTGTTTGAAGGTGGCGCCGTGAACTCGAGGACGCGGCAGGCGCAATATGAATACCAAGCAGCAAAGGAAAATTTGATCGCGGTCAAGCGTTCGATCAAGAAGCAAGTCAAAACCGCATACCGCGACGTCATTACCAATATCAATCGTGTGGAAGCGCTAAAAACCGCGGTCGACTCAGCGGAAGCCTCGTTCGAAGCATCCGAGGCCGGCCTTGAAGTGGGCACGCGCACAATGGTCGAGGTTTTGCTCGAGCAAAGAAATCTATTTAGAGCTAAACGCGAGTTTTCCAGGGCGCGCTATGACTATTTGGTCAACAGCATCAAATTGAAACAGCTGGCCAGTAATTTGACGCGCGACGATCTTGAGCAAATCAGCCGCTTGTTGCTGGCCGGGCAACCGACGGATCAAAAGCCCGCACCGTAATCAACGCGCAATCTGTAATACTTTGGCGCCGCGAATTTTGCCGCTTTTCAATTCGAGCAGCGCTTGATTCGCCTCCGCCAACGGATATAACCGGATTTCCGGCCTCAGTTGCATTGTTGCCGCGAGAGCCAGAAACTCGATCACATCGCGGCGGGTGATGTTGGCGACGCTTTTGATTTCTTTTTCACGCCATAAGTGTTCCGGATAGTCCAGATCCAGCAGACTGTGCTTGTCGTCCTCCTTGCGAATCGCATTGATCACCAGCCGGCCGCCGGCTTCGAGATTCGCCAAAGCATGTACGATGGGCGCCCAGACCGGCGTGGTGTCGATGATCGCATCCAGTTTGTGCGGCGGAAGCTGATGGCTCTCGCCAGCCCAAACGGCGCCCAGTTCGAGCGCAAAATGCCGTTCCTCAGGGCTGCGGGCAAACACATAAATTTCGCTTTGCGGCAATTTGTGCCGCGCCATCTTCAACACCAAATGGCCGGATGCGCCGAATCCGGTCAGGCCGAGACGCGCGCCATCCTGAAGACCGGTCAAGCGTAACGAGCGGTAGCCGATAGCGCCGGCGCATAGCAAGGGCGCAACTTCCGCGTCGCTAAACGCGACCGGTAGCGGGTAAACGAAATGTTCTGGAACAGTCATATATTCGGCATAACCGCCGTTCGCATCCCGGCCGGTGGCGATAAAATCGGAGCACAGATTCTCATTGCCCGCACGACAAAATTTGCAGGTTCCGCAAGCGGAAAAAATCCATGCCACCCCTACTCTTTCGCCGGGGTTAACCGAAGCCACCTTGCCACCGATTGAAACCACGCGGCCGACCACTTGATGTCCCGGAATCACCGGAAATCGAGGCGGCGGCGTTCGGCCTTCTATTTCATCGAGTTCGGTATGGCAAACGCCGCAGACGGAGACTTTAATCAACACCTCTTGCTCACCAGGAGTCGGGATCGGCATATCAATCAGCGTCAACGGACGCGGGTTGCAAGTTAAACTAGCAACCCTCGGCAAGATCATCGCTTTCATGATCGACATTGTCCGATACCCCTAAAGGCCTGCTTCAGTAGCCTCCTCAACACAACAATTACTTGATCTCAATGCTCTTCCGCTTGTTTTTTCCCTGCTTAGGCAGAACGATTTCAAGAATGCCATCCTTGAATGAAGCCTTTGCTTTATCCGAATCGACCTCCGCCGGCAGAGTCAAGGTTCTTTGGAATTCGCCGCGGCTGATCTCGCGCCTATAATATTCGCCGCTTTCCTTCTTTTCTTCCTGCTTAGTGGAAGTCTTGATCGTGATCGTTTGATTGCTCAGCGTAACGTCGAGATCCTCTTTTTTAACGCCGGGCAGCGCTGCATGGACTTTGACTTCGTCGTCGCTCTCGATGATGTCAACCTTGGGCATCTCGATGCCAGAAGGAAAATGCATCGTCGGAAAGCGTGGAAATCTGGCATCGAAAGGATGCAGCCAGCGGCGCGACAACATGTCGTCGAACCAGCGGTCCAGATCATCAAAAGGCATCAAGCCACGAGGAGTTTCAGTAGCAGGGGCCTTACTGACAATGTCTTTATTCTCTTTGTTTTCTTTTGATTCTTTCATAGCATTTACTCCAACTGAGACACTTAATCAACTTGTTCGAAAAAAAGCTGAACGCCCATTTAATCAAAAACCGATGGACATCTGATTTTTTCTAACGGTAAAGTATCCTATCCCTATGCACAAAGATATTAGTAAAAACACCTACTATGGCATCGATTAAAAACGAGACGACCGCACTGAATACCGGATCATCCTTGATTCAGAACTTGATGTCGCCAAGCGCTTATCCACATCCGGTTGCCGCTGTACGTTTAGTCGAAACGCACATTTCGTGGGTGCTGTTAACCGGGGATTATGTCTAC
The DNA here is from genome assembly GCF_035916875.1 of Methylomicrobium sp. Wu6. Taxonomy (NCBI): domain Bacteria; kingdom Pseudomonadati; phylum Pseudomonadota; class Gammaproteobacteria; order Methylococcales; family Methylococcaceae; genus Methylomicrobium; species Methylomicrobium sp. Wu6. The sequence continues at coordinate 78,593 of NZ_JAXUHN010000081.1, read as the reverse complement.
AAAATCAAAAAACCAGTCAATTTCGGCTTTCTGGATTTTTCGACGCTGGAGCAGCGCCGCCATTACTGTCATGAAGAATTGCGCCTGAACCGGCGGCTAGCTGAAGAATGGTATCTGGGGGTCGTCAAGATTGCCGGCTCGATTGAACAACCGCAGATCGATGGAAGTGGAGATACGATCGAATATGCCGTCAAAATGAGGCAATTTCCGACTGCAATGACGCTGAAAGACCGGACCAAATCCGGCGCAATCGGTCCAGCCGAAATCGACCGAATTACCGATCTGCTTGCCGATTTTCATGCGAACATCGCAAAAACCGATGCGGAGTCTCCCTATGGCGGCAGCAACAACATCAAACATTGGTTCGATGAAAACTACCATCATATCCGTTCGCGACTGAAAAACTCAGCGCAACTCAGGCAATTAGAAGCGATCGAATACTGGGGAGAGGCCGAATGGCAAGCAAAAACCGGCCTGATGGAGCAGCGCAAAAAGGACGGCTTCGTGCGCGAATGCCACGGCGACATGCACCTCGGTAACATGACTTTCATCGACGGCAACATTATCCTGTTCGACTGCATCGAATTCAACCCGATGCTGCGCTGGATCGACGTGATCAGCGAAGTCGCTTTCCTGATGATCGATTTGCTGCATTTCAATCTTGGCACCCTCGCCTACCGTTTTCTGAACCGTTATTTGCAACAAACCGGCGATTATCAGGGTATCCGGCTGCTGCGCTATTATCTGGTTTATCGGGCCTTGGTGCTAGCCAAGGTCAGTTTGTTACGCTCGGAGCAGCAACATGATGACGCGATGCGCGCACAAAATTTTACAGAATACCGTATTTATGCGGATTTAGCCGAACGTTTTACAGAAACATCTCGGCCTATACTGTTGATTACGCACGGCTTCTCAGGTTCCGGCAAGTCACATTACGCCAGCCAACTGGCCGAACGGATTAGCGCGGTGCAGTTACGCTCGGACATCGAACGCAAACGTCTCTATGGCTTTCGCGCCGAACAAAGCTCCGGCAGTAGGATGGGCGGCGGCATTTATAGCGAGGATGCCAGTCGTAAAACTTACGAACGCTTGGCCTGTTTGGCGCAAACTGTGTTCGAAGCCGGCTTTTCCGTGATCGTCGATGCGACCTTTTTAAAAATCGCGCAACGCAAGCAATTTCGGCAATTGGCCGTCTGTTGCGGCGTTCCGTTTCGGATTCTGGATTTTCAGGCGGGCGATCAGGTATTGATTCAGCGCATTTTGCAACGACAACATCAGGATGCTTCCGAAGCGACGATCGAAGTGTTGCAGCGACAGCAGCAAACCGCCGAGCCGTTGCGCACGGAAGACCAGGATGATGTGATCGCAATCGATTCCGAAAGCGATCAGGCCATCGCCGTCCTGCTTTCAGAGCTGGCCTAGCGGGTAAAATTTAGAGATTCTTTTTTCCACCGATTAATAATCGTAAAAACAGATAAATCATTACGTTGCTATTTTCCATGAAAATTAAGTGGAATTTAATCCCTTAAAGACCGTACAATTGCTAACGAATTAATAAGTTTGATACGTAGAAGAAAAAATGCGTCACAAATCGCGTCGAAAATCCATCTATTTTTTGGCCGGTTTTTATTCATTCCAACTTTCTTGAGATAGCATGATATGAGCAAGTTAAGCGAAGAAGAGCGGCAAAAGATTCTGGCAAGTTCTCCGGTCGGCACCTGGGTATTGATGTTGACCGTCGGCGGCGCGATGGCGCTAGCCTGGCTGTTCATGTATTACGGCGTGTTTTTGCCGCGCGGCCCGATCGGTTGAGGAGGCGGCATGCATATTGATCAACTGGAAAAAAAATGGGCGACGATCGCGCTTGGAATTACCGGCCTGTTTGTATCTGTAATTCTCGCCTCGGCGTTTTTTCATGGTATTCATGCGCCGAGTCATGTCGAAACGATCGACTCCGCTTCCCTGCATTTGAGTAGTGAATTTGCGGAGGACAGGATCGGCATCGAAGAGGATGCCTCCGGCCATATCACGGTGCGGATTGTTGCGGGCCGTTACGGTTTTTATCCGCAAGACATCGTGTTGCCGACCGAAACGCCATTGACGTTTCGGATGGTCAGCCAGGACGTGATACATGGCGTGCATATTCCGATGACAAACATGAGTACGATGATCGTGCCGGGCTATGTCGCCGAGGTCAAGACCGTGCTGCATCACGCGGGCGCCTATCCGTTGCTCTGTAACGAATATTGCGGCATGGGCCATGCGCACATGTGGAACAACATCAAGGTGATCAGCAAGGCGCAGTGGGATGTGCTCAAACATCCTCAAGGAGACGCGAGCCATGAATAATGCAATTGAAAAAAAACTGGCGCTGACCCATTTTTGGGTTGCCTTTGGCGCGTTCGCGCTGGCCTGCCTGATGGGCATCTATCAGGTGATTGAGCGTAGCGGCTTCATTGGCTGGATCCAATCGCGAGAGGTCTATTACGCCTCGACCAGTACCCACGGTGTATTGATGGCGTTCGTGCTGACCACGTTTTTCATTATGGGCTTCGGCTATTATGTCGCGACCACGACGCTAAAGCTGCCGGTGTGGAACAAGACCTTTGCCTGGGCCGGTTTCTGGGTCTCGCTGACCGGCGTCGTGCTGGCCGCCCTGCCTTTGCTGACCGGCGCCGCCTCGGTGCTATACACCTTTTATCCGCCGATGCAGGCGCACGTGCTGTTTTATATCGGTGCGACCTTGCTGGTCGTCGGTTCCTGGTTCTGGTGTGTGTCGATGCTGGTCATGTACATGCAGTGGAAAAAAGCCAATCCGGATCAGCCGGTGCCGCTCGCGATGTTCGCGACCACCGCGAATGCGATCCTCTGGCTTTGGACCAGCGCCGGCGTTGCCGCCGAAGTGTTGTTCCAGTTGATTCCATGGGTGCTCGGCTGGGTAGATACGATCGACGCCGGCCTCGCGCGTACGCTGTTCGCATGGACATTGCATCCGATCGTGTATTTCTGGCTGATTCCTGCCTATACCGCATTTTATTGTCTGGTGCCGAAACAGGCGGGCGGCTACCTGTTCACCGACGAGATGGCACGTGCCGCATTCATTGTATTGGTCGTGTTCAGTCTGCCGATCGGTTTTCACCATTTATACATGGACCCCGAGCAAGGCAGCGGATGGAAACTGCTGCACGCCGTCGGCACCTTCGTGGTAACTTTGCCGACCTTCATTACCGGCTTCACGGTGATTGCTTCCTTGGAAATTGCCGGGCGTCTGAATGGCGGCAAGGGCCTGTTCGGCTGGATCGGGGCACTGCCGTGGACCAACCCCTTGGTGCTGGCGATCATTCTGAGCTTGTTAATGCTGATCTTCGGTGGCTTCGGCGGCCTGATCAACGCCAGCTATGCGATGAATGCGATGATCCATAACACCGCCTGGGTGTCCGGTCACTTCCACCTGATTTTTGGCGGCACCACCATTATCATGTATTTCGGTATTGCCTACTATTTCTGGCCGGTATTGACTGGCAAGCCGTTGTTTTCGAACAATCTGGCGTTGATCCAGCTATGGACCTGGTTCATCGGCATGGTGATTTTGACCACGCCCTGGCACATCCTCGGACTACTCGGTCAGCCGCGGCGGATCGACAAAGTCAACTACAACAATTTGCTGACGTTGTCCTGGGAGCCTTACGAGATTACGATGATTTTCGGCGGCTTGGTCTTGGTCGCTTCGGCGGGGCTGTTGATCTATATCCTCGCGAAGACCCAGTTTCATGTGACCGAAACCTATGACGGCGAAGTCGAGTATGCAGAGCCGATCCACGAGGTTAAGTCGCTGCCGGCCTATCTGAACAGCTTTTCGATGTGGAACTGGGTGATTGCCGGGTACATGCTGATCGCGTTCGGTTATCCGATCGCGCAGTTCTTTTTGATGAAAACTTACGGTTCCAGTCCTTGGGGATACTGAGTATGAACAGATTATTGCTCTCTCTGATTTTAGCGGCTCCAGCATTGGCAAGCGCCGCGCCTTCATCCCAGGTGGCCTGGACTCCGGAACAGCTGAACTTCGTCAAAGCCGGCAATGCGCAGAAAGGCAGGGAACTGGCCGCCCCCTGCACCGCCTGCCATGGCACCATCGGCATCAGTGAAACGCCGGCTTTTCCATCGCTGGCAGGACAATTGCCGACTTATTTGTTCAAACAATTGCAGGATTATGCCGACAGCAGCCGCGACAATCCAATCATGACCGGTATCGCGAAGGGCCTAAGCAAACAGGATATGGCGGATCTGGCGGCCTGGTTCGCCTCCCAGCCCGCCTCGCCCGCAGCTTATGACTCGGCGGATCTCAAAAATGCCGAAACCTTGGTCACCCAAGGCGACAACGAGCGCCTGCTCGTTCCTTGCGAAGTCTGCCATGGAAATGACGGCAAAGGCCAGAAACTGGACATTCCTGCGCTGGCCGGACAGCAGGCCGACTATCTGAGCGCAACATTAAACGCTTTCAAGGACGCCAGCCGGCATAATGATGTCTACGGCAAAATGCGTTTGATCGCGAAAACGCTGACCGAAAAGGAAATCGAAGAATTGGGGGTTTATTATCAGGACATGAAGTAGCGTTTTAGCAAACATGGATGGCATTGGGATGAGTTCAGAATTAACTTTCCTAACACTCTCCCCTATGCTTTCGGCTTTTGCCCTTGCAGGGCAATTTTTTTAAGCAGGGGTGATGGGAGGGGAGAAATGCTTATGCGCTGATTGAAGAGTTGCCCGCAATGTCTCATCGTAAAAAATGGCGCTGCAGCTCACCGCCGTCTGCGTCGGCGCCAGACCGCAAAGCCGGTGCCGAGCAGGCCAAGCGGCAGCACGATCAAAAAACCGAAGCCGATCACCGAGACGCTCGTCGTCGTCAGCTTCAGGGTCCGGTCTGGCGCGGTCTTGGCGGGAATATCGATGAAACGGTCGTCGTGAATCAGCCAGTTGACCATGCGCAGCCCCATATCCAGATTGCCGGCATTGCCGATATAGGTGTTCGCGAGAAAATCGCCGTCGCCGACCGCGACGATGCGCTGCTGATTGTTATCGTCCAGATTGCGTGTCAGCGCGTAGGCCAATGTGATCGGCCCCTGCTTTTCAGCGCCGTCAGGTTCGAAGCGGACCGTGCCGGTCATAGGGCCGGTTTCGGTCCAGGACTCGGCGCCGCTACTGAACAGAGAGGTGCTTTCGTAAGCAATGTCTTCGTCGATGCCGAAGCCCGCAGCGGCGGGATACACCGTCAGCGTCTGGAAGTTACGGGTAATCGGATGGTGATTATATTCGCTGACGATCACGAAGCTTGGATCGTCGATGCCGGCTAGTTTGGCGGCCTTGTCGACGATCTGGCCGGGCAACGGATGAATGCCGAGCACAGGCCAGATAAAATTGAGCATGTGATCGCCGGGATCGGTCAGCAGCAGAAGGTTGCCGCCGCGTTGAATGTATTGCTTCACGATCTCGATTTCGCCGGGTAACAGCGCAACGGTCGGCGAGGCGATTACCAGCAGCGCGGAGTTGTTCGGTATCGCCGGCAGCCTGGCCAGATTGACCGTTTGCGCATTGATCCTGCGGCGCTTAAGTTCCTTGCCGAAGCGGTTCAAATCGAAATTGGCCTCGCCTTCCGGGGCACGTTCGCCGTGCCCGCTCAAAAAGGTCACCCAGCGGTCTTCCGCGTGCGTCAGCTGCAGCAAGGCATTGGTCAGCGTCGCCTCGTCGATAAAGGTCAGTTTCTCGCTGCGGCCCTGGTACTCGACCACGACCAAGCCTTCCTCGCCGATATTCAGTTCGCGGGCTTTTTGCGGATCGTTGTTCGGGTCGATGAAATCGAGCTTCAAATCAGATTTCAGGTGCGAATAACGGTCGATCAAATGCGCGATTTGCAGACGGATAGGCAAGCCGCTTTTGATATAGGCGGTGATATTGACCTGGCCCGGCATCGCCTGCAACAACTTTTGTGTCGCCGGCGACAGCGTATTCGCGCCGGTCCGGGTCCAATCGGCCTGATACGAATAGCGTGTGCTGAGCCAGGCGACTCCGCCGAGCGCGCACAGCAAGACCAGTGTCGAAAGCCGGTTTTTCAGTCGGATTTGTTGATGCACATGGCGCGTCAGTTTCATTTTTGCAGGCGGTCGTAATCGAGGCGGCGAATGCTCAGCACAAGGAAAATCACCGTAAACAGCAAGAAATAACCGATGTCGGTGGTACTGATCAGGCCGCTCTGAATATTCTGAAAATGCCGCAATATCGACAGATACTCGAAGACATAGGCGCGCTGTTCGCCCATACCGGCGGTCCAGTCCAGAATCCACAGCAACAGCAGCAAACCGAAGGCGCTCATCGCCGCAATGGTCGGATGCCCGGCGATGCAGGAGGTATAGAGCCCGGTCGCCGCGAAAGCGGCGGCCAGCAGCGTCAGCGCCAACAGGTTCGCGGCGAATTTGCCCAGATCCAGGTCGCCGCCGATCAGCAGGGACAACGGCATCGCCGCTGTCAACACGACCATGATCGCCAACAGGCCGACCACGCCGAGATATTTTCCGACCACGATGTCGGCATTCGAAATCGGCGCGGACAACAGCAGCGCGAGCGTTTTATTGCGGCGCTCCTCGGTGACCAGCCGCATCGTCAGCAGCGGCGTGACCAGCAGCAGAATGATGCCGGCATTGCCAAACAGCGGCGTCACGACGATATCGGTCAAGCCCGGCGCATTGTCGAGCCCGGCCAGTTTCGGTTGCAGCATGTTGAAAGTTTCGACCTGGGTCAGAAACAGAAAGGCCAGAATCACCTGGAGAATCGCGAGCAGGGTCCAGGCCAGCGGCGACAAAAACAAAGATTTGAATTCGCGGGCGGCGATCGTGAAGGCCATTTTCATCCCGAATGTTCCCCTGTCTCCCGGGTCAATTGAATAAACACGTCCTCGAGCGACTTTTTGACCGGCGCGAGCTCTTCCAGACCCCAGCCGGACGCGACGATGAGTTCGGCGAGCTGCTTTGCGGGGTTGTCATGAACACCGTGATGCACGAGCAGACGATTGCCGCTCAACGACTCGATCGACAATACCCCAGGCAAGGCCGACAGCGCCTTCAGATCCGGCGGATTGCGAGTAATAACATCCAAGGCGCAACTGTGCATTTGCCGCTGCAAACCGGCGATCGTTTCATTCAGAATCAACCGGCCTTGTTGAATGATTTGAACATGCGTACACGATTCTTCGACTTCGGTCAGGATATGGGTCGACAAGATGATGCCGTGTTCCTGGCCGAGTTCGCGGATCAGGGCTCTAATCTCGCGGATTTGCAAGGGATCGAGACCGACCGTCGGCTCGTCCAGAATGATCACTTTCGGATTGTGCAAAATCGCTTGCGCAATGCCGGTGCGCTGTTGAAAACCCTTGGACAGATTGCCTATCAGCCGGGTCTGCATCTCGTCCAGGCCGCAACGCTCCCGGGCCCGTTTGACCGCGACGGGAATCATTTTTTTATCGACCCCATGCAATTCGGCGCAGTAAGTCAAAAACTCATTGACCGTCAAATCCCGGTATAGAGGCGGCGTGTCGGGCAGATAGCCGAGATGGCGCTTGGCCGCTTTCGGTCGGTCGAGCAGATCGATGCCGTTGATCCGGATTTGCCCGGTGCTGGGCGCCAAATTGCCACACAGCATCTGCATCGTAGTGGTCTTGCCGGCGCCGTTCGGTCCAAGCAGACCGAGCACTTCGCCTTGATTCAGCGTAAAACTGACATCATCGACCGCGCAATGGCCGCCGTAATAACGGGACAGATGGTTGGCTTCGATAAGAACGGTCATCGCGGCATCAAATCTGCTTCAGCAGGCCTTCCAGCTCTTTCTGCATTTTTTTGCGGTAGAAAATGAATTTCCAGCGCGCGCCGCCGCATTGCTTCCACAAGATCGCCGAGCGGATGCCGGCAAGCAGCAAGGCTCTGATCTTGTTAACGGTATCGGGGCGCGACAGATAGACTTGCTCGCCGTTGACCATGATGCGAGGCTGCAGGGTGCTGATCGTGCCGTGATAAACCTCGCCGAGATTGGCCAGGACGTTTTCATGCAGCAAACCGAAATGCTCGCTTTGCGACTGAGCCTTCTCGACGCCTACGCGGATCGCATCGAGCAAATCTTTGCGCGACGACAATTGGTTTTCTAGGAACACCAGAGTGGCGGCATAACGAGCCTGCTCGGGATTGTCGATCTTGTAACCGGTCATCTGCGACTGCAATTGCTTGAGTCCAAGCTTCAGGCCGCTCAACCCGCCGTAAACATCGGCCACGCTGTCGGAATCGATTTTCAGCACGCTGCCGATGCTGGCGGTCAGTGCATCCTGATCGCAAGTTCCTCGTGTCGCCAACTGCTGCACCAGCGCCGCTGCCTGCGCGACTCCCGCCAGCGCGATGGTTTGATTGGTTAGTGTTTTTAATTCCATGATTTACACAAAGGGGTTTCGCCAAGCAAAGTAAGCCGCGCCTACTCCTGCTTCGTCCATTTATATCATGATTATCCGGTTTCAGTCGAGTTATGATATAAAGTTCGAATTTGAGACCACGAGGATAACTAACATGGCTGAATCAATTGAGTTGACGGTAACAGGGATGAAATGCGGAGGCTGCGAGACGAATGTCAAAGGCAAGGTGGGAGCGATCGATGGCGTGCTCTCGGTCGCCGCCTCAAGCAAGGAAAAAAAGGTCGAAGTCGACTATGATGCCGCGAAAACCAATTTGGATGCGATCAAGGCAGCAATTGCAGAGGCCGGTTTCACGGTCGAATAAACAATTTTGAACACCGGAGAGTAGCCATGAGCAAAGAAGAAACGGCAGACGAGCTGCGCTTGTCGATTTTGGGCATGAGTTGCGCCGGTTGTGTCAGTGTCGTCCAAAGCGCGCTGACCGAAGTCCCGGGCGTGATCGAAGTCGGCGTTAATTTTGCGGATCATTCCGCGACCGTGAAAGGACAGATCGATCCGGAATTGTTGATCAAGGCGGTCAAGGACGCCGGCTACGAGGCGGCCGTGATGGAAGGCTTCGAAGATCCAGCCGCGCAGGAACAGCAAGAACTGGCGCGCTTTCGAACGCTGTTGAAAAAAGCGGCGGTCGCCGGAAGCTTCGGCGCCTTGCTGATGCTGCTCGAATATACCGGCTGGCTGCCGGACATGGACTCCAAGACCGGACGCTGGTTTTGGCCGGAAGTCGCAGTGCTGACCCTGGCGGTACTGGTTTATTCGGGAACGCATATTTACCAAGGCGCGCTGAAGGCTTTGCAGTCCGGGCAGGCGAACATGGATACGCTGATTGCGATCGGCACCGGCGCGGCCTGGCTTTATTCCTGCATCGTGATCGATTATTTCGGCCTATTGCCGGCAACGGCCAAACATGCTTATTTCGAAGCTGCGGTCGTGATCCTGGCGTTCATCAATCTGGGTTCCGGCCTTGAAACGATGGCGCGCGGCAAGACCTCTTCGGCGATCCGCCAATTGATCGGCCTGCAGCCGCGCACTGCGCGGGTGATACGGAACGGCGAGGAACTCGATGTGCCGATCGAGGAAGTCGGCCTCGGCGAGACCCTCAGGGTGCGTCCCGGCGAAAAAATCGCGGTCGACGGCGTCTTGATCGAGGGCCATTCGAACGTTGACGAATCGATGCTGACCGGCGAACCGATGCCGGTCGAAAAAACGGCCGGCTCCGAAGTCGCCGCCGGCACGATGAACCAGACCGGCAGTTTCTTGTTCAAGGCGACCCGGATCGGCCGCGGCACCGCGCTCGCGCAAATCATTCACAGCGTGCGCCAGGCGCAGAACAGCAAGCCGGAGATAGCGCGCCTGGCCGACAGGATATCGGCGGTCTTTGTGCCTGTGGTGATTTCATTGTCGCTATTCACCTTTCTGGTATGGTATGGCTTCGGTCCCGACCCGGCCCTGGGCTATGCGTTCGTCACCTCGATGACCGTGTTGGTGATCGCCTGCCCGTGCGCGTTGGGGCTTGCGACGCCGATCTCGGTGATGGTCGCGGTCGGCAAGGCCGCGCAAACAGGCATTCTGATCCGCAAGGGCGATGCCTTGCAGTCGGCCGGCAAGCTGACCTGTCTGATCCTGGACAAGACCGGCACGGTCACTCAGGGCAAACCGAAGGTCGTATCGATCGAAGGAGCCGGCGAATTTTCCGAAACCGACGTGCTGCAACTGGCGGCAAGCCTCGAATCCGGTTCCGAACATCCCTTGGCCGCGGCCATATTGGCGGCAGCCAAGGAGAAGGCGGTTCAGCCGCAGAAAACCACGCAATTTGCCGCAATTGCGGGACACGGCGTTGAAGCGACGCAGGGCGGCCGCCGCATCGTTTTCGGCAACCTAGCGCTGATGGAGCAAAAGAACATTAACATCGAGCGCTATGACGCCAAATTCCAAGCCTTGTGCGCAGAAGGACAAACTCCGATGCTGCTGGCCGTCGATGACAAATTCGCCGGCATCATTTCGGTCGCCGATCCGATCAAACACGACTCGGCCACCGCTGTGCAGCGCCTTCACGAGCTGGGCATCCGGGTGTTGATGGTAACCGGCGACAATCTCATCACCGCCCAGGCGATCGCGAAAGAAGCCGGCATTACCGAAGTCAGAGCGCAAGTGCTGCCGCAGGATAAGGCGGCGGTGGTCAGGGAACTGCAATTGCAGGGTGAAACGGTGGGCATGGTCGGCGACGGTATCAACGATGCGCCGGCGCTCGCGCAAGCCGATGTCGGCCTCGCAATCGGCACCGGCACCGATGTCGCAATCGAAAGTGCGGATGTGGTGATCCTGCAAGGCTCGTTGTTGAAAGTGCCGGAAGTGATACGGCTGTCGCAGCTCACCGTCAAAAATATCAAACAAAATCTGTTCGGCGCATTTTTCTACAACACGATCAGTATCCCGGTCGCGGCCGGTCTGTTGTATCCGTTCACAGGCATTCTTCTGAATCCGATGATTGCGGGCGCGGCAATGGCAATGTCGTCGCTGACCGTGGTCAGCAATGCGAATCGCTTGCGTTGGCAAAAACTGTGAGATCCAAGACCCTAAGCGGCGGCCGGACGCATGCCGCCGGAACCGGGTTCCTGCGTCATAACGACCTGATTATCAAAACAGCGATCATCCAGCGAGCGGAGAACGCCTAAGTTGCGGGATTCGGATCGTGGCAAAATGTCGCTCAGGGTCTCGGCAATCGCATGTTATTGCCTGGGCCTGTGGCCGCTTGTCGCCGGCTCGGCGGACATCATCATAAACGATTCGGCGCCGCCCGGACGCTTTTCGCGCGCCGACGTGCGCGCGATTTTTGCCATGCGCCAGAGGCTATGGCCTAATGGCGAGCAAATCAAGGTGTATACGCTTGCTGACGATCATCCGGTCCATAAGGACTTTGTCAAAAATAATCTGAACATGTTTCCGCATCAATTTAGGCGCGCTTGGGACCGGATGACCTACACCGGCACCGGCGTCGCCCCGATCCAACTCGATTCAGAGCAGGAGATGATCAAAAAAATCATGAATACGCCGAATTCGATTGGTTATGTGAGTAAAAAACCGGACAATGCGAAAATTCGTCTGTTCGACTATCAGTAACGGACTGTTGCTGCTGATCCTTTCGAGCCTGCCGGGTGCGGGTATGGCCGGTTATTTACCTGACGAAATGCAGGTGCATGGTTTTCTCGCGCAAAGCATGTTCCACACTTCGGATAACAATCTGTTCGGTCAAAGCGACGACGGCGTCAGCCTCGGCCTTACCGAAGTCGGCCTGAATACGTCTTACCAGCCTTACGACCGCCTGAACTTTGCAATCCAAGGATTATACCGCCGCGCCGGCGACATCGATCGCGGCAGCTTCAGGGTCGATTACGGGCTGGCCGATTTGACGCTGCTGGAGCATGACGCTGGCCGTATCGGAATACGCGGCGGGCGGGTCAAGATTCCCTTGGGTTTATATAACGAAACGCGCGATGTCCCGTTTACGCATCCGACCATCCTGCTGCCGCAAGGCAATTATTTCGAACGCTCGCGCTCGCTGTTGACGTCCGGCGACGGCGGTTCGTTCTATGCAGAACAACATACCGATTACGGCGATTTTATCTTTAAATTTAATTATGTCGTGCCATTGGGCAATAATCAGGAAATTCGCTCGATTCAACTCGGCCCCTATGCCCTGGGCGAATTTTCGGCCAAACCCACAGTCGTCACCCAATTGAGTTACGAATTGAACGGCGGCGAATACGTTTTCGCGGTCAGTTACGCGGATTTGGAACTCGGCTATCATCCGCTGGCTGGAGATAGATTCGGCGCCGGCACATCCTTCGTACGACCGCTAATGATTTCTGCGCAATACAACGGCGAAAAACTGACACTGACCGCGGAATACAACTACCGGCATAATGTAATGAAAGGTTATGAAACGCTGCCCGACCGGCGCTTTGCGACCGAAAGTTGGTATATCGAGGGCAGTTACCGGTTTTTTCCGAAATGGCAGGCCACCGTGCGCTTCGATACGATAGACGGCAATACCGAAAACCGCCGGGGCACCGGTCTGGAAGCGATCGGACTGCCCTCTCACGCCGCCTACGCCCAGGACTGGACTATCGGACTGCGCTGGGACATCAACGGCAGCTGGATGCTGCGCGGCGAATATCACCGCGTACACGGCACGTTGTGGCTGCCGCAAGCCGATAATCCGGATCGGCTGCGGACGACGCAGGATTGGGATCTGTTCGGAGTGCAAGCATTGTTTCGTTTTTAGCCGCCCATGTCGAACGCGCCCTTTTTTTTGAGCCTGCGTTGGAAACTTGCCATCTTGTTTGGTTGTGTGTTTCTGCTGATGCATAGCATTTTTTCCTTTTTCGCCTATCAACATGCGATGGAAAATTTCAACGCTAGCCGCCGCAATGAGCACATTGTCCATATTAACATTGCCCAGGCGCTGACAGAAGATTCGTTTCTGGAGCTCGAACAGCTCGCGGAAATGCTCCCCCTGCTGGGAAAACAGACCGCCCTCGCTAAAAACCGCCAACTCCCCGCGTTTACCACTCTCGATGAGAAATGGTCGGAATGGCAACTAAGCTGGGGCATTACCAATATCGTTTTTTTTGACGGCGGAGGCTCCATCGTCAAGTCTTGGGGGAGTCCGCGGCTGATCGACAGCGTAACCGCCAAGAAGGTATTACGCTCTGAAATGCCGGAACATCGCACCGTTTGCGCGGATATTTGTTTTCAGCAAGTCGTCGTGCCGGTAATCGGCAAATCCCAAACCGTCGGCGCCTATGGCGTTACCCGCTCGTTTGCGGACATCATGATCAAATACAGGCAGGCGACCGGTTCCGACATCGGCATCCTGTTTCTGGATGATGCGTTGCGTGAAACGCCGGGGAATTCCTGGCCTTACCGGCTGGCAGGTCTGACTTCCTCAGACCACAACAAAAAACTGTACGAGTATGTCGTCGAGCATGTTTCTCTCTCCGATCTGATCAAAAAAAACCAAACCCTCCGTCTGGAGGGAGCCGTTTTCGAATTCGGAGTCACGCCAATTCCGGGCATTCAGCATCAAGCCCCGCTGTATTTGTTTATCAAGGACATCAGCGCCATTGACCGAAATCTGCAGGAAGATTTGCGGAAAGTCTGGCTGTATGGGGTCATGAGTCTGCTGGTTTCCTTGCTGCTGCTGCCGATCCTGCTGTATTACACCCTGTCGCGCGTCTCGGCTCTTTCGGAGGCGCTGCCGTTGCTGGCCGAACATCAGTACGACAAGTTCCGCGAACTTATCGCCGTAAAAAGCCCAATGTCGGCCGATTTCGACGAACTGGACCAACTGCATCAAACCGCTCTGACCCTGGCCCGGCATTTGGAATCGCTGGAGCAGGAAGTGCACGGCAATACCTTGAAATTGATCGAAAAAAGCCGTGAACTGGCGACTGAGCGCGATTTTATCCGGCAATTGGTCGATACCGCGCCGATTATCATCCTGACGCAAAAACTGAACGGCATCATCCTGACGATCAATCAGACCGGCATCCAGGAACTGGGCCGGGAAGAACGTTCGATCAAAGGCAAAATCTTCGATCTTCTGATTCCCGACGCCGAATGGGCGCACCATAGAAAGCTGAGCCAGCTCAGATCGGGCGAAATGGCCGGCCAATTTCAGATCGACGGGCAACTGGTTTCCGAGTCAGGTCGAACGCGCAGCATCTCCTGGCGTCATACGCTGTTCAATCCGCCAAGCAACCCGGACGAGGCGGTGATCTTGACCATCGGCATCGATAACAGCGAACGCACGTTGTACGAGCAGAAAATTCTGACCATGCCGATCAATGATCCGGTCACCGGCCTTGCCGGCCATCAGCAGTTCCGCAACGAAATGGCGGTCGCGCTGACCGCAGCGCGGCGCTACGATTATCTGATTGCAGTGTTTATCTTCGACGTGGACCGCTATCAAGACATCATTGATGCGCATGGCATACAGGCGGGCGAAATGTTGCTGGTCTGGGTTGCCCGCCGGCTAAAGGACAATTTGCGCTCTGTCGACAGGCTCAGCCGGATCAACGACAACGTTTTCGCGCTACTGGTTTCGCATGTGAAAACGGATAACATTGCCTCGCTTGCGGAAAAACTCAATCAGGACATCAATACATCCCCATTTAACCATGCGGGTACGAGCTATCGGCTAGCCGCGCATATTGGAATCGCGCTGTATCCCGAGCACGGACTGACGCCGAACGACCTGTACGCGAATGCTGATGCGGCACGGCTACAGGCAAAGTTGGCAGGTCCAGGAAACTTTTACTGTTGCCGGCTGAGTAGCGAAAGCCGGCTCAAAATCGCGCACATGTTAAGCTTTAGGCAACGGCTCGAACAGGCGATCGCTGATGATCTATTTGTGCTGCAATATCAGCCCGTAATGTACGACAAATTGTCCGCGCCGCATCATTACGAATGCCTGTTACGCCTGCCGCAAGACGACGGCCCGCTGTTGCTGCCTGAAAGTTTCCTCAATCACGCCGAAGAACTCGGCCTGGCCGGGAAAATCGACCGCATCACCTTCAAAAAAGCGTTGCGGATACTGCACGATTCCGAACGGCAAGGCAAGGACTGCCGTTTGTCGATAAATCTGTCCGGCAAGATTTTCGAAGATGCCGGTTTTTATGACGATGTGGCCTATTTGTTCGGTCTCTACGGCATCAGCCCCGCCAAAATCATTTTCGAAATCCCGGAAGCCGCCGCCGAAGCGGATTTTGAGCTGGCTGAAATATTGATCGATCAATTCAAGACGCTGGGCTGCGACGTCGCTCTAGATAATTTCGGCGTCAGTTTTTCATCCTTCTACTACCTGAAGCATCTACCGATTGATTACGTGAAGATCGGCGGCGCATTCATTAGGCAAATCGATCAAAATACCGACGACCAGATGTTTGTCAAAGCGTTGTCAGGAGTCGCGCATACGTTCGGCAAACTCACGATAGCGAAATGCGTCGAAAATGACGGCGTGCTGAAAAAGCTCAAAGAACTGGACATCGATCTCGTGCAAGGCGGCCTGATCGGCAAGCCCCAATCCTCGATCTAGTCAACCAACTATTCCTCGACAGCAAAATCGACGATCGCTTTTAACTTTTGATTCATCGTCCCCAAAAAACGGTTCAATTCGGGATTATCCGAATCGGTCGGCAACAAATGGGTTCTGACGATCGTCTTGCCGTTACGCTGATACATTACTACATTGCACGGCATATACTTGATTGCTTCCGGTTCGATCAACAGCATCGTTCGGGCATGGGTCAGATTGCAGAACTGGATCGTGTCGAACTCCGGAAAATCTTTGTCGCCGCGATCGCGGATCACTTTACCGACACGGCTGTGTGCTGTTATCCTGAAATTATTTTCCGCGATCGCGCTTTTCAGTTCGTCGAGCACCTCGTCATACGGTTTTTTCGTTTCGGCCTGATAATAGAGCAGATATTCGCCGGGCGGTGAGCTAGCGCAGCTTGCAAGAAAGAACAGACCGATCAAAACCGCAAGACGTCGAAACATGGCTAAACCGAGAGTGATGAACCGACCAAGCTTAACATTATGAGCGCTCGAACAACAGTGGCCGGGGTAATCCTGGCAGGGGGGCTGGCGCGGCGGATGAGCAACCGAGACAAAGGCCTGATTTTGTATCACGGCCGTCCGCTGGTTTGCTACGCAATCGACGCGCTCGCCGGCGCGGCGTCCGAGATCATCATCAGCGCAAACCGCAATCTCGAACAATACCGGCTGTTCGGTCCTCCGGTCGTGCAGGATCAAACCGCCGGCTTCGACGGACCCTTGGCCGGCATCCTAACCGCGCTGCTGCATACCCGGGCGGAAATATTGGTCGTCTTGCCTTGCGATTCGCCGCTTGTCAAACCCGAGCATGTGCGGAAACTGCTCGCGGCTCGCGCCGACCACGATGCCGATGTCGCGGCCGCGCACGACGGCGAGCGCCTGCATCCGGTTTTTCTCGCGCTCAAAACCGCATTAAAAGACAGCCTGCAAAATTACCTCGCCAGCGGCGAACGCAGAATCGATCGCTGGCTCGAACAACATCAACTCGCGCTAGCCGATTTCAGCGCGACGCCGGACATCTTCGTCAACCTGAATACAATGGCCGACCTGAACGCACTGGAAGCGCAAAGTGCACGATAACGCCGTGCAGCCCGAAATGACCGCAACCGCAACACACAGCTTTGTGCACTGCGTTGAACATATCGAATTTGATTGCAATCTTGTTCCCATCAAATTGTAAGTTTGCTTGATCTCCAACTTAATGACTGCACATAGAAACAGAGACGTAAGCCAGCGCATTGCATCGGTACAATCCCCTATCATTCCTGTCGTCGGCGCCTGGATCCGAAGCAATCCCGGCACGCTCTCGCTCGGCCAAGGCATGGTTTTCTATCCTCCGCCAGATGCTGCCCTGGCCGCAATCCGCGATTTCGGCCTGCAACCGGAGCCACATCTCTATGGCTTGGCCTTCGGTCATGCGCCTCTCCTCGCATCGATCCGCGACAAACTGCGTCTTGAAAACGGCATCAATTTGGCAGCCGGCTACGGGGTGATGGTCACGGCAGGCTCGAACATGGCATTTCTGAATTCGCTGCTCGCGATCACGGATCCCGGCGATGAAATCATCTTGCCCCTGCCCTATTATTTCAATCAGGAAATGGCGGTCCGCATGCTGAACTGCACGCCGGTCGGCGTAGCGACCGACTATTGCTATCAGTTGGACATTTCCCGCTTGCGCGCCGCGATTACCGAGAAAACCCGCGCAATCGTGACCATTTCGCCGAATAACCCGAGCGGTGCGGTCTATCCGGAAGTCGCGCTGCGTGCGGTCAATGATCTCTGCCGCGAATTCGGCCTGTACCACATCAACGATGAAGCCTACGAATATTTTACCTATGGAGAAGCGAAACATTTTTCTCCGGCCTCGCTGCCAAGCGCAAAGACGCATACCATTTCGTTGTACTCGCTCTCGAAGGCCTACGGTTTTGCGAGTTGGCGCATCGGCTACATGGCCTTTCCGGAGGCATTGACACCCTCGCTGTTGAAAATTCAGGACACTAACCTGATCTGTCCGCCGCTGATAAGCCAGGTTGCGGCAACCGGCGCATTAGAGGCTGGCTCCGATTATTGTAAAAACCACCTGGCGGCACTTGCGAAAAAACGCGAACAGGTGATTGCCCTGTTACAGCCGCTGAAAGGCCGCTGCGAAATCCCGGAACCTGAAGGCGCTTTCTACCTGCTGTTAAAAATCAACACAGAAAAAAACGACCTGAAACTAGCAAAAATGTTGATCGATGATTTTAAAGTCGCCGTAATTCCGGGCAGCGCATTTGGATTGACAGAGGGCTGTTATTTGCGAATTTCGTATGGAATGCTCGATCGATCGCAAATCGATACCGCCTTGGAACGGCTGGTTACTGGAATCATCCGATTCGTCGGGTAAATTCGAGCTTGTCGTTGAACGGGTTATTTATTTCGTCCGTAACGATTCGAGTTGTCCCGACCTTCCTGAAAAGTTGCCCTTCACACGATCGTGCCGGAATTTTCTCTCTGTACCGCTTGGAAGAATGGACGTTCAATGCAATGATTGCTTACCGGTTCCTGGGTCTCAAGCACCTATCTCAGGCTGATTTTCCGAGTTCTGCCTAACTTCCTAGCAATATTTGCCATTATTGTCAAGATGGGTGCGTAACTTACAAAGCCTGGATATTTATTGAATAAAAAACATACAACTAATGTCTTATTTATGTTTTTTTTACAATGCTAAAGTCTTATGTTAAGCTGGAAAAATACCATTGGATGGGCATCGCGGACGCGATGCAGTTATCCAGCCCTTTAGCGAGAGAGATAGATAGACATGACAGAATCCGGCGCTATCGACACTATAGTGCAAGACATCATCGCAAGTCTGAAAGACCTGCCCGGCGCACTGTTACCGATCCTGCACGGGATCCAGGACAGGCTCGGTTATATTCCGGCCGACGCCGTTCCCGACATCGCCAAGGCGCTGAATCTTTCCCGCGCAGAGGTGCATGGCGTGATCAGTTTTTATCATTATTTCCGCGAGACACCGCCCGGCAAGACCACCGTGCATGTCTGCCGCGCCGAATCGTGTCAGGCAAAGGGCGCTAAAGCGCTCGAAGCGCATGTTAAAAACACACTGGGTATCGATTATCACGAAACGACTGCGGACGGAGCTTTTTCTCTCGAGCCGGTTTATTGCCTAGGCTTGTGTTCCGTATCGCCGTCGATGCAGATCGGCGAACAACTTTACGGTCATGCCAGCGCCGAATTGTTCGACAGCGTGATCCACGCAGAGGAGGCCTCGGCATGACTTATTCCGTTTATATTCCGGGCGATGCAGCCGCCGTTGCCGTAGGCGCGGACCGTGTCGCATCCGCTATCAAGCAGGAAGCCGAAAAGCGCGGCATTCAAATCAAATTGATTCGCAACGGCTCGCGCGGCTTGTTCTGGCTGGAATCTTTACTCGAAGTCGAGACGCCGAAAGGCCGCATCGCTTATGGTCCGGTACAAGTCAAAGACGTAGCCGCTCTGTTCGACGCGGACTTCCTGGCCGGCGGGCAACATGCCTTGTCCTTGGGACCGATCGAGGAACTGCCCTATCTAAAAAATCAACAGCGCCTGACGTTTCAGCGCATAGGCATCACCGATCCTGTCAACCTCGATGATTATATCGCGCACGATGGTTACCGCGGCCTGAAAAATGCGCTGAACATGAGCGGCGCGGAAATCGTCAAACAGGTCACCGATTCCGGCCTCAGAGGGCGCGGCGGCGCGGCGTTTCCTACCGGCATCAAATGGAATACGGTGCTGAACACGCCGTCGGAACAAAAATACATTATCTGCAACGCCGACGAAGGTGATTCCGGCACTTATTCCGACCGGATGGTGATGGAAGGCGATCCGTTCGTGCTGATCGAAGGCATGACGATTGCCGGCATCGCGGTCGGCGCGACCCAGGGCTATATCTATCTGCGTGTCGAATATCCGCATGCGCACAAGGCGTTGAATGTCGCGATCCAAAAGGCTTATGCGGCAGGCTACCTCGGCGACAATGTTATCGGCAGCGGCAAGTCCTTTCATTTGGAAGTCCGTCTCGGCGCTGGCGCTTATATCTGCGGCGAGGAGACCTCGCTAATGGAAAGCCTCGAAGGCAAGCGCGGCTTGGTGCGTTTCAAGCCGCCTCTTCCCGCTATCAGCGGTTTGTTCGGCAAGCCGACGATCGTGAACAACGTAATTTCGCTCGCTTCGGTGCCTATCATTCTGGACAAAGGCGGTGAATTCTATCGCGATTACGGCATGGGCCGTTCGCGTGGCACCTTGCCGTTGCAATTGGCGGGGAACATCAAGTATCCGGGTCTGGTCGAAATTGCGTTCGGCATGACCCTGCGCGAATTGCTTTACGATTACGGCGGCGGCTCGGCAAGCGGCCGGCCGATCAAGGCGGTGCAGGTCGGCGGCCCGTTGGGCGCGTATATGCCCGAATCGCAGTTCGATACGCCGCTTGATTACGAAGCGTTCGCGGCGATCTGGGCCGTACTCGGCCACGGCGGCGTGGTCGCGTTCGACGACACGGTTGACATGGCCGAAATGGCGCGCTACAGCATGGAATTCTGCAAGATCGAATCGTGCGGCAAATGTACGCCTTGCCGTATCGGCTCGACCCGCGGCGTCGAAGTGATCACCGACATTATCGAAGGTCGCGATCTCGCAAAAAACGAGCCACTGCTGCGCGATCTTTGCAATACGTTGCTGAACGGCTCCCTGTGCGCTTTGGGCGGCATGACGCCCTATCCGGTACTCAGCGCGCTGAACCATTTCCCGGAAGATTTCGGCATCGCCGGCCAAGCCGACGCGGCCTGATACAGATCAAGAGGTATTCGTTATGTCGCTCGATAAAGAAAAAGATTTTGGTACCCCCGCCAGACAATCCGAACAACTCGTCAATCTTGAAATTGACGGCTTTCAGGTAACGGCACCTGCCGGGACCTCGGTATTGCGCGCGGCGGCGAGTATCGGCATCGATATTCCGAAACTGTGCGCGACCGACAGCATCGAACCGTTCGGCTCATGCCGTTTGTGCGTAGTCGAAATCAAGGGCGCGCGCGGCATGCCGGCGTCCTGTACTACCCCGGTCGGCGAAGGCATGGTGGTCACGACTCAGAACAAAAAGCTGGCCGATGTGCGCCGCGGCGTGATGGAATTGTATATCTCGGACCATCCGCTCGACTGTCTGACCTGCGCCGCGAACGGCGACTGCGAACTGCAAGACATGGCCGGCGCGGTCGGCCTGCGCGAAGTGCGCTACAACCCGCTCGGCGAAAACCATTTGAACGCGGTCAAGGATCAAAGCAATCCTTATTTCACTTTCGATCCGAGCAAATGCATCGTCTGTTCGCGCTGCGTCCGCGCCTGCGAAGAAACCCAAGGCACGTTTGCGCTGACGATCGACGGCCGCGGTTTCGACTCGAAAGTCTCTCCGAGCCAGAACCAAGCCTTCATGGATTCAGAATGCGTGTCCTGCGGCGCCTGCGTGCAGGCCTGCCCGACCGCGACTCTGATCGAAAAATCGGTGATCGAACAAGGCACCCCTGAGCATGCGATCGTAACCACCTGCGCCTATTGCGGCGTCGGCTGTTCGTTCCGCGCCGAGATGAAGGGCGACCAGGTGGTCCGGATGGTGCCGCACAAGGACGGCAAGGCCAACCACGGCCATTCCTGCGTGAAGGGGCGTTTCGCATTCGGTTATGCGACGCACAAAGACCGCATCACCAAACCGATGATCCGCAAGAGCATCAAGGATCACTGGCAGGAAGTGAGTTGGGAAGAAGCGATCCAATACGCGGCTTCCGAACTGAAACGGATTCAGGCCAAATACGGTCGCGATTCGATTGGCGGCATCACCTCGTCGCGCTGCACGAACGAAGAAACCTATCTGGTGCAAAAATTGATCCGCGCCGGTTTCGGCAACAATAATGTCGACACCTGCGCGCGCGTCTGCCACTCGCCGACCGGTTACGGCCTCAAGCAAACCTTTGGCGAATCGTCCGGCACGCAAAATTTCGACTCGGTGATGAAGGCCGACGTAATCATGGTGATCGGCGCGAACCCGACCGACGCCCACCCGGTATTCGGCTCGCAGATGAAAAAACGCCTGCGCCAGGGTGCGAAATTGATCGTGGTCGATCCGCGCGAAATCGATCTGATCAAATCGCCGCATGTGAAGGCTTCGCATCATTTGAAATTGCGCCCCGGCACCAACGTCGCGCTGGTCAATGCGCTCGCGCATGTTGTGGTCACCGAAGGCTTCATCGACGAAACCTTTATCGATGGCCGCTGCGACTTGAACTCATTCAATAAATGGCGCCGCTTCATCGCCGACGAGCGCCATTCACCCGAAGCTGCCGAAGCGGTGACCGGCATTCCAGCGAGTGAAATCCGCGCCGCGGCTCGGCTTTACGCGAGCGCCGGTAATGCCACGATCTATTATGGCCTCGGCGTAACCGAACACAGCCAAGGCTCGACGACGGTTATCGGCATCGCGAATCTCGCAATGGCCACCGGCAATCTGGGCCGGGAAGGCGTCGGCGTGAATCCTTTGCGTGGACAAAACAACGTACAGGGTTCCTGCGACATGGGCTCGTTCCCGCATGAATTCCCAGGCTACCGCCATGTGTCTGACGAAGCGACCCGGCATCTGTTCGAACAAAACTGGGGCGTGACGCTGCAATCCGAACCCGGCTTGCGCATTCCGAACATGTTCGATGAGGCCTGCGATGGCAGCTTTATGGGCTTGTATGTCGAAGGCGAAGACATTGCGCAATCCGATCCGGACATCCAACACGTCCATCATGCGCTGCGTTCGATGGAATGCGTGATCGTGCAGGATTTGTTTCTGAACGAAACCGCAAAATTCGCGCACGTCTTCCTGCCCGGCTCGTCTTTCCTCGAAAAGAGCGGCACCTTCACGAACGCCGAACGCCGGATTTCGCCGGTACGCAAGGTGATGGCGCCACTCGGCGGCTACGAAGACTGGGAAGTCACCCAGATGCTGTCGAACGCGATCGGCTATCCGATGAACTACAGCCATCCGTCCGAGATCATGGACGAAATCGCAAGGTTGACCCCGACCTTTGCCGGCGTCAGCTATGAAAAGATCGACCGCCTCGGCAGCATCCAGTGGCCATGCAACGCGGATGCGCCGGAAGGCACGCCGACGATGCACGAACACGAGTTCATGCGCGACAATGGCAAGGGCTTGTTCATGCTGACCGAATATGTCGCGACGCACGAGCGCACGACTCGGATGTTCCCGTTGATTTTGACCACCGGCCGGATTTTGTCGCAATACAACGTCGGCGCGCAAACCCGCCGTACCGACAACGTCGCCTGGCATGCCGAGGATCGTCTCGAAATTCATCCGCATGATGCGGAAGACCGAGGCCTGAAAGACGGCGATTGGGTCGGCATCAAGAGCCGCGCCGGCGAAACCGTGCTGCGGGCATTGATCACCGACCGGGTACAACCTGGCGTCGTTTATACGACCTTCCACTTCCCGGAATCCGGCGCAAACGTGATCACAACAGACAATTCGGACTGGGCCACCAATTGCCCGGAATACAAGGTCACTGCAGTGCAGGTCGGCAAAGTCGGTCATCCTTCGGAATGGCAACAAAACTATCAGGCCTTTTCCGAGGAACAACTGGAATTGCTTGCCAAGGAATAGCGATGGCCAATGTCGTGATGCAACCGCTCTCGCCCGAGCTGGGCTGGCCGAGTTACCAGCAAAGCCGGGTCGAGCGCTGGCGTGGCCAGCAGCACAGCATCCAGCAGGACTATATTGCCGAAGAGGTGCCGGTTTCACTGGTCTATAACGGCGAACCGCATGTGGTGATGCTGATGACGCCAGCCAATATCGAGGATTTCGCGCTCGGTTTCAGCATCACCGAAGGCATCATCCAGGGTCCTTCCGAACTGTTGTCGGTGCATGTATATAACCGCTCGAACGGCATCGAAGCGCGCATCAAGATTCCCGAAGCGCGTTTTGAAAATCTGGCAGGCAAAGGCCGCAATCTGACCGGCCGCACCGGCTGCGGGCTGTGCGGAGCGACGACCCTGCAACAAGCCATTCGCGATGCTAAAACTGTCTGCGGCAGTTTGCAATTGCCGGCCACGGAATTATTTTCGGCATTGAATGAAATCCGTGAACAGCAAAAACTGAATCAATTGACCGGCGCGGTGCACGCGGCTGCCTGGATTCTGCCCGGGCAAGGCATTCAATATGTCCGTGAAGACGTCGGCCGTCACAATGCGCTCGATAAATTGATCGGCTTGTTATTGCGGCTTGGCAAAAATCCGGCCACGGGCTTTGTGATCATGACCAGCCGGGCGAGCTATGAACTTGTGCAAAAAGCCGCGAGCGTCGGCATCACCTTGCTTGCCGCAATGTCCGCGCCAACCGGTCTGGCGATCCGCCTGGCGGAAGAAGCCGGCATGACGCTGGTCGGCTTCGCCCGCGACGACCAGCATGTAGTTTATAGCCATCCGGAACGTCTGACCCACATAACCTACCCTACTCTCATTACCTAAAAATTTAATATTTAGCGATGCACATCGAAAGACTGATCAAAATGGCCAACGACATCAGCGATTTCTTCAACTCCGAAAGCGACAAGGAACTGGCGGCCGAAGGTGTTAAAAAACACATTCAACGCTCATGGGATCCCAGGATGCGTCAGGCGATCATTGCTTATTGCCGGGAAGACGGCAAGGGATTGAGCCCATTGGCGCAAAAGGCTGTGCAAAAACTGGCTTCCTGAGGCTTTGACCAGCCTTCGGGGCTGGAATATCAGAATCCTATCAATCGCGGTTGCAAGAAAACCGCACAGCCACTGAATCTGGGGAGGCACCGGCGACGAAGTCCAGTTTCCCCTGCCCTGTCATGGACACTATTCGATGCCTAAAGACACATGACGTCCGGCAGTTAATCGGCAAGTTCAGACCGCCGCCGCATCCTCCGCAAAAATTATTCATCAGGCACGCCAAAGTGTTAAGATGAAAAACCCGGTTTCATCACGCGGCTGGATATGGAATGAATCATTATACGATCGGCCTGTCAGTCACCTATCACGACTCGGCTTTGGCGATTCTCGATGCCGAAGGCTCAGTGCTATTCGCGGAAGCGACCGAGCGCTATCTGCAGAACAAACGCGCGTTGAACGCCGAACCCGATCAACTGTTCCGGATTCCGGAATTACTCGAAACCTATTGTCCCGAACCCGGCGCGCTGACGATTGCAAGCAACTGGCGCAAAAAGCGGCCGCTTTACGAGGCCATCCTATCCAGGCTAGGTTGGCTAACGGCGCCCGGCCTGTTGAAGGATGGCATCAAGCGGCTGCGCTCACCCCTCAGCAATTATCAACTGCATCACATGATGGCTTGCCAGCACAACAGCATTCGGAACGCCGGGCTGAATCTGGTCCGAGTCCTTCGCGAACGCTATCCGCATTGCCATATCACCTTTGCCGACTATGATCATCATCTGACCCATGCCGCGGCCGCCAGCTACGGTAGCCTCTTTGAAGACGCCGCCTGTGCGGTGATCGACTCGTTTGGCGAGCATGGCGCGATGGCGTTTTACCGTTACCGGAACGGCGGGCTGGAGCGGCTTTATGAAGCTCGCGGCGCGGGCACCGCCAGCCTCGGTCTGTATTATATGAAGATCACCGAACTGTGCGGATTCGACTGGCTGAAAGGCGAGGAATGGAAAGTGATGGGGCTCGCCCCTTACGGCCGGTTGAATGAAGAACTCTATGCGCTGCTGCAATCGACAATCACGCTCGACGGCTTTGCGGCCCGGCATGGCGGCAAAGACCTATTCGCACGGATCGACAGGCTAGACGCCTTCAAGCATGAACGGCTAGACCCGATCGAACAGGCGGCTGATCTAGCCTGTACGGGGCAAGTGTTTTTTGCGGAGATCGTTAACCGACTGTTGCGCCATTTGCATCAAGTGACCCAGTCCGATAATTTAACCTTGGCCGGCGGCTGTGCGTTGAATTCTTCGAACAACGGCCGTATCACTCGGGAAACACCGTTCAAGCAGGTCTATATTCCTTCCGCGCCCGCCGATGACGGCT
The DNA here is from genome assembly GCF_035916875.1 of Methylomicrobium sp. Wu6. NCBI lineage: Bacteria > Pseudomonadati > Pseudomonadota > Gammaproteobacteria > Methylococcales > Methylococcaceae > Methylomicrobium > Methylomicrobium sp. Wu6. Next base: position 52,874 of record NZ_JAXUHN010000081.1, on the reverse strand, counting down.
GCGCGCTCGGCGCGGCCTGGCTGGCTCATTATGCCGCGCATCCTGCTACTTCAACACCAAAAGCGATACAAACGCCTTATACAGGCTCCTTCATCGCCGACGAAGCGATCGAACGCCTGCTCCGCTTCAATCGCACCTTATCCATCGAACATCTGCCGGACACGATTTGCGACGCGACCGCGAAACGGCTCGCGGCCGGCCAATTGGTTGGTTGGCTGCAAGGCCGCGCCGAATTCGGCCCACGCGCGCTCGGCAACCGGTCGATTCTCGCCGATCCGCGTTTTGCCGAAGCACAGGCCCTAATCAACGAAAAAATCAAATTCCGGGAAACCTTTCGCCCTTTTGCGCCGTCCATTCTGCATGAGTTCGGTCCCGAATATTTCGAAAATTATCAGGAGTCGCCGTATATGGACAAAACGCTGAAGATTCGTGAAGCGATGCGACAACCCATTGCCGCGGTTTGCCATGTGGACGGCACAGGGCGCCTGCAAACGGTTAAAAAAGACTGGAACCCGCGGTTTTACCAGCTGATCGATTGTTTCAGGCTATTGACCGGTGTTCCGGTGCTGCTGAACACCAGTTTCAATGTGATGGGAAAACCGTTGGCGCATTCTCTCGAAGATGCGATTGCGTTGTTTTTGACGACAGGACTCGATGTATTGGTCATCAACGATTATCTTATAAGTAAAACGCGCGATGAATGAATTCGCCGACCCATTCGATCCAGACTTAAAGCCGATGTTTTCGGAACCGGCTTGCCGGGCTGCGCGTCACTATGGGCAGGATGGTAGGTCGCTGTTTCATGCGCTGATGCAGGGCGGCGAAGAGCCGGCGCTTTATCCAGCCGCCCATCGTTTTATTGAGAAGCAGTTGTCTCGGCTGGCCCCGTTCAGGCATGCCGTATTAGCGGATACTTTGGATAACGATGGCATATTGAATGCCTTAAAGGTCGAGCAGGCAAGCCTTTCGCCGCCAACATTTATACCCGAGCAGCTTAAAGATTGTCTGATGCATGCGCAACCGGTAATCTTGACTGAATCGTGCTGGCTAAGGAACATTTTACAGACCGCAAATAATCAAGCGCCGGCTGCGCTCGCTTTGTCAGTCGTGTATTCCTCATTAAGCACCGCGAGTACGCTGGATAAATCGTTTCGGGCGCTGCTGCTGGCAGCCGGATTGGAAGTTCCCGATCTCGGCAGCATGGCCTTTGCCGAGCAAGAAACCATCGACAGCGTGTTTTTCGATTTCGCAGCGCTGCAAATGGCGCTTGCGCAATTTCCGCGCGTATATTTTCCGGAGATACTCGGCTTCACTTTCGCCTACTGCCAATCGCCGAGTCTGTTCGAATGTTTTGCGGCTTTCGATCATCCGGAATTGGCGCACTATTTAAACGACAGACGTAGTCGACTGTCTTCGGTAAGTCCCGTACTTACCGATGCGATCCGGTATTATCTGGATCGATTTACAAGCCGTAAGCCCCAGCTTTTGCGGCGCATTGCGTCGGGATGCGATCTTTACCGCCATTTTTTCGATCGATGCGAATATCGGCTTCGGAACCGATGCGAACATTCCGAACCCGCCTTTCAATCCGTGGCCAAGATGCTGTCGAACAAAGCTCCGGCCGCGTTTGGCCACCACCGTAATGTCAAACTGGGAGCGCTTACGCTGGATGAGTGGTTTGCTCAACAACCTTTCGACAGCCGCAACTTTCTAGCCGCATTGAGCCAGTCTCCCTATATCGATCGGCAAAATCCGGCCGCCAGCCCTTTGCTCAAGCTATTTGAATTCAATGGGCCGATGTTCGGCGTGTTGAGCGAAAACGACAAACTCTGTCTGATGCGCTGGTTGATCGAGGCAGATGCGGGATTTTCGGAGGAGCCCTGCCCTGTAGAACCTGTGCGCGAAACGAATTGGCTGCCGGACGAATGCGGAGGCAACCCTCCAACATTCGACAAAATGAGCTATCGTGAACTGTATTATTATCTGGTCAATGCCGAGCTTTATCCGGAAATTTTGCCCTCTGCCCGGAAAATCGTTGATAAAGTGCTGCGCTCATCGCGCTGGTTTAACCGGCTGCCGTTCAAAAACTACAGTCATAAGCACTTTGCCGCGTACATCGATGCACTCTATCAGCGCGAAGTGAAGGCTTATGAGCCGTTGGCCGGACAACCCAGATTATCCAGACAGGCTTATGTCTGGGGCATCGAGCAGTTGGCGCCGTCAATCCTGACCGACGGCTGCTGGCTGCAACAGGTGAGCCGCCTAAGGTTCACGTCGTATGCCGCCATCGGTGCGTTTTTATATAAAATATACGATGATGAAACCGGCAACGGCATCGTTGCGCAAAATCACCCGCTCATTTACCGACAACTGCTCGACAGTCTGCACATCGACCTGCCGCCGATTCACGATCAGAACTTTTGCCGTCATCCTGGTTTTATCGGCAGCGCGTTCGACATTCCGGTGTATTTAATGGCAATCTCGCAGTTTCCGGCCACATTTCTGCCCGAGTTGTTGGGGCTGAACATGGCGATCGAATTGAGCGGCCTTGGCGGGGTCTATTTGCGGCTGGCGCAGGAACTGAAGTTTTGGGGCATTGATCCTAAGATAGTGAATGTGCATATCACGATCGACAATCTCGCTTCAGGCCATGCGGCGCTCGCCAAAAATGCGATCCAACATTATCTGGACCAGATTGGCGCGAGCCAGGGCGATACCACTAAGGATGCGCACTGGCGTCGAATTTATGCCGGCTATTGCTCGTTGGCAACGGCCAGCCGGATATTCAAATTTTCTCTGGCTCCTTCTTATTTGTACAAGCGATTGATGAGCCGCTCCAGCGGGTTGCACGTTTTTACTCGCCGTTCCGATCAGCATGTTTAGCCGTTTCAGCTATTTGTTCGCATTCGTGTTGCCGATCAACAGTTGCCTATTTTTACTGGGAGGTCCGCATACGTCGCAAGCGGCCATAGTCTGGACATTGCCTTTCTGGCTGTTCTTGTTGCTGGACTGGCAGGCGCCGGATTTGCCGGCGCAAACAGACAACAAGATGTCGGAACTTTATTATGACGGAATTCTATATGGACTGGCTTGTCTGCAATGCATCAACATAGTATTGATGCTTGATTTTGCGGCAAAGCTGCCGTGGCAATCGCTAGGCGATTCAGGCAATAGTTTGGTCAATCTGATTCTGGTCAGGTTTTTGGTCGGCGCCAGTTCAGGCACCTCCGGCATAGTCGTCGCGCATGAACTGATCCACCGCGAGTCAAGACCGCAACGGTTATTGGGGCATCTACTACTGTGCAGCGTATGCTACGATCATTTCGTAATCGCGCATCAACGCGGACATCATGATCACCTCGGCATGCCGGACGACATCGCGACGGCCCGGTTTGGCGAAAGTTTTCGCGCTTACTGGCGCCGGTCCTATAAAGGATATTTCTGCTACGCCTGGCGATCGGAGCTTGAGCGCCTCGGCATCGACCGGAATTTTTGGCAAGCGAAATTACTCCGGCATCGGATAGTGCATGGTCTGGCGATCGAATTGTTTTTACTCGTCGCTATTTTAATAATGTATGGCTGGCTGGCGGTGTTGATGTTCCTTTATCAGGCTTTCGCAGCGGTTCGAATACTCGAGGCGGTCAATTATTTTCAGCACTGGGGGCTCGGCGAAGGCAAAGCCGGCAACACCTACGGTTGGGTTACGACCTCGTGGCTATCCCGTTATGCGTTGATCGGTCTATCGAATCATATCGGCCATCATCAAAATGCAGCCAGCCGCTACCACGAAATCGCCTTTTCCGAACGGGGACCAAAAATGCCTTACGGGTATTTCGTGATGAATCTGTGGGTAAAACTGCACAATGCGTCATATCGAAAGATGGCCGAGAAAGAGCTCTTGAACTGTGATTATTGAATAACGCAATCTTAATCTTTAAGTTTGATATAACTTTATGCAAGAAAGAAACGGCTCGGCTATTCATCGGTCGCCGCAGCCGATTTGCTTGATTTTCGGACGTCAACTCCGAGATTGTTTATCCAACGCCTGTAAATGCTTTAATTTCTCGGCGATTTTAATTTCCAGTCCCCTGCTCACCGGTTGGTAATAAGAAGTCCCCATGAGTCCCTCGGGAAAATAATCCTCTCCCGCCGCGTAGGCTTCCGGTTCGTCATGCGCATAGCGGTATTCCTTGCCGTAGTCCAACGCTTTCATCAGTTTGGTCGGCGCATTTCGCAAATGCACCGGTACACCCAGGCTGCCGCTTTGTTTTACATGTTGCATTGCGGCATTGTAGGCCCGGTAAACCGCATTGCTTTTCGGCGCGCAGGCCAGATAAATGACCGCCTGCGCGAGCGCCAGTTCGCCTTCCGGACTGCCTAGGCGCTCCTGCGCTTCCCAGGCGTTCAACGCGATTTGCAGACCGCGGGGATCGGCATTGCCGATGTCCTCGGACGCCATTCTGACGATCCGGCGGGCGATATAGGATAGATCACAGCCAGCGTCTATCATTCGGCACAGCCAATACAGCGCCGCATCGGGCGCGCTGCCGCGCACCGACTTGTGCAGCGCGGAAATCTGATTGTAAAATTCTTCGCCTTGTTTATCGAAGCGTCTGACGCCACCGCTTAACACCTCGCGAGCCAAGGCTTCGCCGATGCTTTTTTCGTTGTTTGCGGCGGCAAGCTCAACCGCCAGCTCAAGCAGATTCAACAGTTTTCGCGCATCGCCATCGGCGGCTTGTACAAACTGTTGTCTGATCTCGGCATCCATCGTGATCGCGAGGCGCCCCAGTCCGCGTTCTTGATCGGTCAAGGCGCGTTCCGCGACCGCCAATAAATCTTCCGCCGTTAAAGGATTCAGCACATAAACGCGTGCGCGCGACAATAACGCATTGTTCAGCGCGAAGGAAGGATTCTCGGTCGTCGCGCCGATAAAATACACTGTGCCGTCCTCGACATGCGGCAAAAATGCATCTTGTTGCGCTTTGTTGAAGCGATGCACTTCGTCCACGAACAAAATGGTTCGCCGCTGCTTTTGTTGTAATAGAAATTGCGCTTCGCCGACTGCTGCCCGGATTTCCTTCACGCCGGCCAGCACCGCCGAAATTGGCGCGAACTCGGCATCGGCATGGCGGGCAATCAGCCTTGCGAGCGTGGTTTTACCTGCGCCGGGCGGCCCCCAAAAAATCATCGAATGCAGGCGCCCAGCGATGATGCTTTCATAGAGCGGTTTGCCGGGTTGCAAAATATGCTTTTGCCCCGCATACTCGTCCAGGCTTTTCGGCCGCATTCGATCGGCCAGCGGTCTCGTCAAATCTTCCGACATCGAATATACCTTGCGCCTTCAATCTTTCTCGGTGATCATCACTCCTCAAAAACATCCGCGCCCTTCGGGACTTCAAACTGAAACAAGGTTTGCTTGAGTGGCGGATTGATCAGCACGTTCGAAAAATAGATGCGGGTCAATTGCCCAAAATTATCGCTGAGTTCCATCCCTCCGAGAGAGTCCTTGCTCAAACCGATCAATATGTATTTGAAAGTCGTTTCCGCGCTTTTCGGCGACAACTTGATCCATTGCATGTCGCCTTCTTTACCTTGGCCTTCGATCGTAAAATTGGCATCCAATGACACCTCGCCGCTCAGCAATAACGCCGGCGTCGAACCGAGCGATTCATCGAGTTTTTTGACGGTGACCTGATCCAGGTCTTTATCGTAAAACCAGACCTTGCCTTTGTCGGCGACAATCTGTTGCGAAAACGGTTTTTGGTAATCCCAACGGAATTTTCCCGGACGCTGTAGATAAAAGACGCCAAAACTGGTCCGCACCGGCTGGCCTTTCTCATCGATCAATACCTGCTTGAAATCGGCGGATATCGATTTGGACGACGCCAAAAAGGCTTTCAATTGTTGCACCGGCTTATCGTCTGCATGCGCCGGCAAATGGCCGAAAAAAAATAATAACAGGATAAATCCTAACAACTTTTGTTGACTCATTAACACTCCTCGTAAAACTCTATGATTGCCTGAAAGTGCTGAGGCGCACCCTTGCTCCCTCTCCATTATTCCCTGCGCGGGTACGGAGGCGGATGTACGCATTATTCGCTCTGCGGAAAAAACTCCTCGAACCACGGCCTATCCTGCTCGAAGACCGGATTGCCGCAGGCTGAATAGGCAGTCGGCTCGGAACCGGCGATATAGGGATAAGTCTTGCCGTAAGGACAATCGGGGGGAGCTAGCAGCCCGCTATAAGGATCGATCCGCACTATTTTGATATTATCCGGCGGCGTCAAATTGACCGGCTGTTTTGAAATCTGCCGCATAAACGCGGTCCATACTGGCAGCGCGCCGGTCGCGCCGGTCAGTCCGGCCGGTTTATTATCGTCACGCCCGACCCAAACCACCGACAAATAATCGCCGGTAAAGCCCGCGAACCAACTGTCTTTCGCATCGTTGGTCGTGCCGGTCTTGCCGACCAGACCGTAATCCTGCGGAAAAACCGAATAAGCCGCCGCGCCGGTGCCCGCATGCATCACTTCCTGCAAAATCGTATTCAGAATATAGGTCGAGGACGGATCGACCGTTTGTCGTACCGTGTACGGATAGCTTTGCAGCCTTTCCCCCGATGCGGAGACCACCGCCTTGATCCCCTTGATCGGGGTCAGGAAACCGTCGCCGGCGAGGGTCTGATACATTTGCGTGACTTCGATCGGCGACAATTGCGCTGCACCGAGCAGGAACGACGGATACAGTTCGACCTTGCGATCCACGCCCAGATCTTTCAGGGTTTTTGCGATTCTGCCAACACCGATGTCCATGCCGACCCGCACGGTCGCCAGATTGTACGATTTGGCCAATGCGGTATGCAGCCCGACTGTGCCGTGCTCTCTGTTATCGTAATTTTTCGGACTCCAGTTGTTGCCGTTGTCGCCCTTGACGAAGATCGCGCTGTCGCTGACCGGAGTCGTGATCGTGTATCTTCGCGGATATTGCAGAGCGGTCAGATAAATGACCGGCTTGATCAGTGAGCCGATCGGCCGCACCGCATCCAATGCCCGGTTAAACCCGGCCGAAGAGTCGTCTCGGCCGCTTGCCAGCGCCGCGATTTCGCCGCTGTCCCGGCGCGTCACCACGACAGCCGATTCCAGATCCCGTGCCTTGGGCTGTTTTTCCAGTTGCGGCAACTTGCGTTTGATCGTTTCTTCGAGTGTATCCTGAATCTGCGTATCCAGCGTAGTAAAGATTCGAAGGCCTTCGGAAGTCAAATCTTCTTCCCGGTAATCCTGCTTCAACTGCCGTTTGACCAGATCCAGAAAGGCCGGGTAGCGGTTCGCCGAGCGGTGCGTATTCTCAATCACCGCCAACGGCCGCGCTTTTGCGGCGGTAGCTTCTGCTTCAGTGATATACTCCTGTGCTGCCATTTCATCCAGAACCAGATTGCGGCGCTGCAACGCGCGCTCGGGAAAACGTCGAGGATTGTATTCGGATGGGCCGCGCACTAAAGCGACCAACGAAGCCATCTGTTCCAGCGACAAATCCTTCAACGGTCCGCCGAAATAAAACTGACTGGCCAGACCGAAGCCGTGCACCGCGCTGGCGCCGTCCTGACCCAGATAGATTTCGTTCAGATAGGCTTCGAGAATCTCGTTTTTGCTATAGCGATACTCCAGAATCAATGCCATCAGGGCTTCCTTCATCTTCCGGGTCAGCTTGCGTTCCGAAGTCAGATAAAAGTTTTTGACCAACTGCTGGGTAATCGTACTACCACCCTGCACCATATCGCCGGCCTGGATATTTGCGACCATCGCCCGCAGAATCCCGCGCAAAGACACGCCGAAATGGTCGTAGAAATCCCGGTCCTCCGACGCGAGCAGGCCCTTGATCAGTAATTCCGGCGCTTCTTCGAGCTTGATCAATATTCGGTCTTCTTTAATGGTCGGATAAAAGCTGCCGATCTGCACCGGGTCCATCCGCGCGATCGCAAGATTTTGATTGTTGGTTAAATCGGTGATGCCCGCGATACCGGATTCGGAGAAATCCACGCGCATCGCCACGCCGGGCTGTGGGTCCGGCTGGTCCCAAAAGGTGAAGGTACGGGTCTTGACCGAAATTTGCCCGCCATTACGGAAATAAGTTCCTTCCGCGGCCAACTCCGAATCTTTCCGGTAATGCAGCATTTCCAACAAATTCTCGAATTTTTCCGCGCTGAGGCTGCGGCCGGCATACAGTTCGACCGGATTGCCGTATACGTGCGCCGGAATCGCCCAGCGTTTGCCTTCAAACTGCGTGCGAACGTAGTAATCGAGGTAGCCCAGATATGTGAAGAGAAAGAAGGCTCCGATGCCGATAAGAATAATAAAGCTGTTTCTAAACCAATGGGATTGGGATTTTCTGCTTGGCGGAGTCTTGTTATACCGGGAGGCGCCTCGCCGGGTTGGTCTGTCTGTCATGGCCTTTTTGAAGGGTGATAAGTAAATTTGTCCGTTAAACCTGAGCGTTTATTATACCCAGTTCAGGCATGCCGGTATTAGAAACCGTGACATTAGCAAGTCATCGATGAATAAATGATGAATGGAAGCCGATCTGCCGGGTTTTAAAAACCCGGCAGATCATTCGGGCGCGGCCTCAGTTTACGGAAGTCAACACCGGTTTCAATACGGTTTCGGCGTGTTTGTCGGCGCCGGACGGTAACCGGGCGTTTCTGGAGTCTATCCAGGCGGCGATATCCTGCCAAGTCTTATCGGCCTGTAGATCACGCAGCAGCATATGGTATCCGTGCTGATAAATAGCCACGGTTTTTTCTTCGCTAAAATGGTTGTTTTTCAGAAATCGCTGCAAAAAAGCATAAGTCGGTTTTTTCGGAATGATGTCGTCCTTTTCTCCATACATCAGCAGGGTATCCTCGGTCAGCGATTCGGCGCTGTTGAACGCCTGGTCCATCAAATTGGCCAGGCCGTATAGCGTTTCGACTCGCGCGCCTTTGATGACCCAAGGATCGCGGCCCAATTCGCGCAGCATTTCGATATTGTCAGACGGCGTTACCTTCACGACGCCTTTGCCAGTCAGCCGCAACCAGGGCGTGGTATGTGCGAGAACCCACAACAGGCTGTTCTGATACCAGGGCATCGTCTTGCGCGCCCACAGTGCCGGCGCGGCCAAAATGATGCCGTCGATCAGATCGGTCGTATCGTTTTTGACCGCGGTCATCACTACCGCGCCGCCCATGCTTTCGCCGAGCAGAAACAGCGGACTCCGGGGATAGCGTTCCTTGACCAATCGTGCCAGCGTCAGCAGATCGTCCGCATAGGACGCACACCCGGCCCACAGGCCTCGTTTCGGCGCAGCGCCGAAGCCTCGTTGATCATAGGCAAAGCTGGCGATACCGTGTGCGCTGAAATAACGCGCGGGTTTATCGAAAAACCGGCTGTAATCGTTGAAACCGTGCACCGCGATGATCACGGCTTTGGGTTCGCCTTGGGTCGGCCATTCCCGGAGCGGCAGCCTTATCCCGTCTTCGGTTATCAACGCCAGTGTATCGAAGTGCGCAGCGGTCGTTTTTGCGCCGGAAGGATAAATCGACGGCATGCAAGCGGCCACTAAAAAGGTTAGGGCGAGTGTAATAATGGTCTGGATCGTTTTCATGTGCTTTCATCCCTGCAATTCCGGGATAAGAATGGTCTGCGAGGCTGCGGTTTCGCCACAACGCCAACCCTATTATCTTTATTGATCTTTTATTAGTGACTAAAGTTCATCGGGTTTCAAGTTCAGAATAGCGTTAGAATAACGCGTATTCAAACCAAAAATTCGCCCGTCATGCTCATGGCAAATCAAAACCGAACCGTTATCACGCCTATTTTCCGAGGCTTAGTCAATCGGATATTGCCGAATTCCCAGGCCGTATCGCTAGCGTTGATACTGATTGTTATTTTTGCGCTGATTTATTCGTTGTCCGGCATGCTGATGCCAGTGTTCGCTTCGGTCGTGCTTGCTTATCTTCTGGAGGGATTGGTTGCAAAAACCGAAGCGGCCGGCCTGCCGAGATGGGTAGGCGTCTATCTGGTGTTTTCGATCTTCATGGCCTGCGTCGGCTTTCTGTTCTTTTATCTGCTGCCGATCGTTTCGCAGCAGGCAGTCGAGTTTGTGCAACAGATTCCGGCGATGGTTTATCGGCTTGAAATGAATATTATGCGCTTGCCGAAACTGTATCCGAAACTGATCTCGGATAGCCGGATCCAGGAAATCATGCATGTGCTGCAACGCGAAGTCTGGACTTACGGGCAAAACATGCTATCGCTTTCCGCTGCATCCTTGGTCAGCGTGGTCAGTGCGATGGTCTATTTGTTCCTGGTGCCGATGATGGTGTTTTTCTTCCTGAAAGATAAAAAACTGCTGATCGACTGGTTTTTGCAGTTCATCCCGCGTGACCGCCATTTGACCGTGCGCGTCTGGGAAGAAGTCGATATGCAGATCGGCAATTACATCCGTGGCAAGTTTGCCGAAGTGTTCATTCTCTGGGCAGCCAGTTTCGTCACTTACCGGTTTTTCGATCTGAACTATGCGATGCTGCTTGCGGTGTTCATGGGTTTGCAAGTGGTCATCCCCTATATCGGCGCGACGCTGGTTACCTTTCCGGTGCTCGGCGTCGCTTATTTTCAATGGGGCTGGGGCAGCGATCAATTCATGTATGTCGCGATCGCCTATGCGGTGATCCAAACCCTAGACGGCGTATTGTTGGTGCCGATCCTGTTTTCCGAGGCGGTCAATCTGCATGCGGTTGCGATTATCATCGCGATACTGTTCTTCGGCGGCTTATGGGGTTTTTGGGGCGTATTTTTTGCGATTCCGTTGGCGACCGTCGTCAAGGCCGTATTGTCGGCATGGCCGCGGCTTGGCGACCCCACCCAGGAAAGCGCGTGTTATTGACCCCTCAGCACTCCTATAAATAATCCGAACCGTAATCCGCCAGCCGCGAGCGTTCGCCGCGGCGCAGCGTGATATGGGCGCCGTGCTGCCATTGCTTGAATCGGTCAACCACATAGGTCAGCCCCGAGGTCGTCGCGGTCAGATAGGGCGTATCGATCTGTGAAAGATTGCCGATGCAGATGATCTTGGTGCCAGGGCCCGCGCGGGTAATCAACGTTTTCAACTGCTTTGACGTCAGGTTTTGCGCTTCGTCGATGATCAAATAACGGTTTAAAAAAGTTCGGCCGCGCATGAAATTCAGTGAACGGATCTTGACCCGGTTCATCAGCACGTTTTGCGTCGCGCCCTGCTCCCATTCGGTAGTCCCCGAACGATTGCCGAGCAATTCGAGATTGTCCATCAGGGCACCCATCCACGGCGCCATCTTTTCTTCCTCTGTGCCGGGCAGAAAGCCGATATCCTCGCCGATCGGCACCGTTTCGCGGGTCATGATGATTTCGTTATAAAGCTTCCTCTCCATCGTCAACGTCAACCCCGCGGCCAGTGCCAACAGGGTCTTGCCGGTGCCGGCCGTGCCCAGCAAGGTCACAAAATCGATATCCGGATCGAGGAGCACATTGAACGCGAAATTCTGCTCACGGTTTTTCGCGGTAATGCCCCAGACATTGTGATTTTTGCTCCGGAAATCCCGGGCCAATTCCAATATCGCGGTGCGTCCGTCACAGGATCGTACGATCGCCTCGAAATTCGACCCATCCTCCATGTACAGATATTGATTCGGATACCATTCTGCGACTAGGGCATCTTCGAGCTTGTAGAAGGTGCGTCCTTTTTCTTGCCACGAATCCATCTTGCTGCCGTGCTGATCCCAGAAATCGTCTTCCAGCGCCGTCGCGCCGCTGTACAAAAGTTCGATATCGTCGAGCACCTGGTCGTTATGATAATCCTCGGCCGGCAATTCCAGCGTCGCCGCCTTGATGCGCATGTTGATGTCTTTCGACACCAGAATCACATGGATGCCGGGCAACTGTTTGGTCAGCGCCAACACCACGCTCAGGATGGAATTATCCGAGAGGCTGCCCGGCATCGTCGCCGGCAGCAACTCGCTCATGATGCTGGTCTGAAAATACAGGCGACCCGATTTGCCGATCACGCCGCCACCGCCATTTGACTCCAGACGCGATAACGGCAAGCCGTCCTTGATGCTTTCGGGATTCACGTCGCGAATCAATTCATCCAGAAAACGGCTGGCCTGGCGCACGTTGCGGGCGACTTCGGTGACACCTTTCTTGGCCCGGTCCAGTTCTTCCAGCACGATCATCGGGATGAAAATGTCATGTTCCTGAAAGCGAAAAATACAGGCCGGATCGTGCATCAGCACGTTGGTGTCGAGTACGAACAGTTTTTTATCGGGCGTGGTTTGAATGATCATGAATTCCTTGAGTGGCAGGCAGAGTCTTTAAGCGGTGGGGTGACAACCCATTTGTCTTGATCTGAATGGCAATTACGGCTGCTTCTCAACCGTGTTTCAGGATGCGGCCTTTTTCGCGCTGCCAATCGCGGTCTTTCGAACTCGCGCGTTTGTCGTGCAATTGCTTGCCTTTAGCGAGGCCGATTTCGAGCTTGGCCCGGCCATGCTTCCAATACATCGAAAGCGGCACGATCGTGTAGCCTTTGCGTTCGACCGAACCGATCAGTTTGTTCAGTTCATGACGGTTCAGCAGCAGTTTTTTCGCGCGCACCGCTTCGGGCTTGACATGCGTGGACGCGGACAACAGCGGCGAGATGTGCGCGCCGGCCAACCAGGCTTCGCCGCGCCTGAAGGTCACATAACTTTCCTTCAGTTGCACTCTGCCGTCGCGCAGGCTCTTGACTTCCCAGCCTTCCAGCACGATTCCCGCTTCATAACGCTCTTCGATAAAATATTCGTGCGTCGCCTGCCGGTTGACCGCGATTGTGGTATTTTGCTGATTCTTGTTTTTTTTGGATTTCTTATCGGCCATGATGGGCGAATTGTAATTTTTCAACTGACGTAAAACAATAATTTTGCTATTTTACTCGATTAAATTCGATCCCGTGCTATTTAAAACAGGTGCCCCCAATGACGATTGCGAAAAAAACGATTCATGGAGAATGGTCATCACGCTTGGCTTTCATTCTCGCGGCCACCGGCTCCGCGGTCGGCCTCGGCAATATCTGGAAATTTCCGTATATCACCGGCGCGAACGGCGGTGGCGCCTTCGTGCTGGTTTATCTGTTGTGTGTCGCGCTGATCGGCATTCCGCTGATGATGGCCGAAACGATGCTCGGCCGGCGCACCCGGCAGAACCCGATCGACACGATGGAAATTTTGACCGAGGAAGCCGGCGCGGACAAGAACTGGCATTATCTGGGCTGGATGGGCGTCGCGGCGGGCTTGCTGATCCTATCCTATTACAGCGTGATCGCGGGCTGGTCCGCCGCCTACGTGCTGAAAGCATTCACCGGCAGCTTCTTCGGCGCCGATGCCGCAGTGGCCAAAGTCATTTTCGACGACTTCGTCTCGAATCCCTTACGCTTGACCTTCTGGCATTCGTTGTTCATGACCGCCACATTGCTGATCGTGGTGCGCGGTGTGAACAACGGCCTCGAGCAGGCCGTGCGCTATCTGATGCCGAGCCTGTTCGGCCTGATGGTTTTACTGCTCGGCTATGCGATGTCCACCAGCGGTTATTTCGAGGGCTTCAACTTCCTCTTTAAACCGGATTTCAGCAAGCTGACCAGCGATTCGGTGCTGACTGCAATGGGTCAGGCATTTTTTACACTCAGCCTCGGCATGGGGTCGGTGATGATCTATGGCTCCTATTTAGCGTCTGATGTTTCGATCGCAAAGACATCGGTCATCATCGCGGCTGCGGACACCTTCGTCGCGTTGCTCGCCGGCCTGATCATTTTTCCTCTCGTATTCACGCACGGCCTGCATCCCGATTCCGGCCCCGGCCTGATCTTCAAGACGCTGCCGATCGCCTTCGGTTCGATGACCGGCGGCTGGTTTTTCGGCATCCTGTTTTTTATTGTGCTGGCGATTGCCGCGTTGACATCGTCGATCGCACTGATCGAGCCGGCGGTCGCCTGGCTGGTCGAAAGCCGCGGCTACAGCCGCGAGAAAGCCTGCGTGCAGGCGGGCCTGGTCGCCTGGGTGTTGGGCCTCGGCACCGTTTTTTCGTTCAATATCTGGTCCGAAATCAAATTTTTCGACCGGACTTTTTTCGACTTGCTCGATTATCTGACCTCCAACTTAATGCTGCCGATCGGCGGCTTCTGCATCGCGGTGTTTTCCGGTTGGATAATGCACCATCGGCATAGCGAACAGGAACTGAGTCTCGGCCATACCCTCTGGTTCAAGGCGTGGATGCTGCTGGTCCGTTATGTCGCGCCGTTAGCGGTGTTTCTGGTGTTCCTGCATGTGGTCGGAGTGCTGTAAACATGACCCTTGTACAAAAAAGCGCCCTTGTCAAATTTTCCGCCCGGCAAATGTTCGATCTGGTCAACGACATCGAGTCTTATCCGAAATTCTTGCCCTGGTGCTCGGGCAGCCGGATCTTGAAGCGCGAGGGCGATATCGTCGAGGCTGAATTGATAATAGCCAAGGGTGGCTTCAAGAAAGCGTTTTCTACTCGAAACCAAATCGATCCCGGCGGCAAGATCATAGTTTCATTGCTTGAAGGTCCCTTCACCTACCTCGAAGGCGTCTGGAATTTCATGCCGCTGCGCGAGGACGCCAGCAAAATTTCGCTCGATCTGGAGTTCGAAATGCCCAGCATGCTGGCCAGCCTGGCTTTCGGCACCGTATTCAATCAAGTCTGCAACACGATGGTTGCCTCGTTTACCGAGCGGGCCAAGGTGGTTTATGGTTGAAGCCAATGACCCTTCCGGCGTTTTGATCGTAGAAGTCGTTTACGCGACAAGCAGCGTGCAGGCCTTGGTCACATTGAAAATGCCCCCCGGCGCAACAGTACGGGAGGCGATCGAAGCTTCGGGTTTTTTGCAAAATTTTGCGGACATCGATTTGGCGGTCAATTCGGTCGGCATTTTCGGTAAGGTGTGCAGTCTCGATCAAACGCTCAGGCCGGCCGACAGGATCGAAATTTACCGGCCTTTACTGCATGATCCGAAGGAAGCGAGAAGACAGCGGGCAGTGAAAAAATAGGACGCACACCTCCCATGCTGTTACCGCGAAAGGCTTCGTCAAATCTGGCTTTAACGGTAAAAATAAGAAAGGCGTCTGTCTCCACCCCAGTCTTCTTTCATTACGATCTAATGCCTAAAATCGGCGCATTGGCTTTGAATACCGCCCAAACCGGCATGCCTGGCGCAAGCGCCAGATTTTGTAGGCTTTGCTGGGTCACCATGGCGGCTAGAATTTCGCCTCCGGGAAGTAAAATGATGACTTCGGAATCCGCAAGGTCTTGCTGAATACGCATCACTGTTCCGAACAGAACGTTACGGGCCGAAACCCGCTGATGGCCTGTCTCGATCGACAACATGATGTCGGCGCTGTTAATCATCAGCACCGCGTCGGCGCCGACGCCAAAAGCCAGATCGTCAAGCGACTCAGCGCCCACAGAAACGAAGATCTGCTCCCCGCCTTTCAGCCGCACGGTAATTTGCGCATCCACCTCCGCCTCCGCCCGGTCGATGGCTGTCACGCTGCCGAAAAGCTGGTTTCGCGTGCTCGTTTTAACGACCAAACGCTGCAGAAGAAGTATTGTATCGGGGTCATCCGTCAGGCTGCGATTCAGTTCGGCGATAAATGCCTTATGTTGCTGCTCCAGGCGGGTAAATAACGCCAGCAAAGCACGTCCGGCAGGAGTTAAGGAGGTCCCTCCCCCTTTGCTGCCGCCTATCGCCGTGGTTAGCAAGGTTTGCGGCGAACCGTTATTGGCTCTTTCCAACATTTGCCAGGCGCCTTTATAGCTCAAACCCATTTGTTTGGCGGCTTGATTGATCGAACCGTTTTGCTCTATCGCCTTCAGCAACTCGATCATCCGGTTATCCAGCATCCCGGCAAGCCGCAATTCGCCTTTTATCCATTTTGGGGATTCGTTGTCATTCGGTTTCATTGGCATATCATCTGAAAAAATATGGATCGCACATTATTTCCTAAAGGGGAATAATGTGCCGAAAATTCGTTATGTATAAAAATACATAGCGATATATAATACTACCTTCTCAACCGCTAACTGGTTGGGAAAAATACCCTTTTTGAAATCGGCTACCATAGAAACGGCGTTTGACGCTCACAAAAGGCAAGTATCCATGAGTCCCCAAAACACACTTGTTATCGATTCCCGTGTTGCCCACACAATCGGCCTGATCATCGTCTCCGCCGGACTGCAAGCTTATACCGGTTCCGCCGATGCGGAAGAAAAGAAAAGTTACACGCAACCGCCGTTTACCTCTTTTTCGAGCCAAATGCCCGATGCCCTGCTGGGTTCCTACAAATACAAGAAACCGGTCTGGAATCTGCATGATGCGTTGGACTTGCCCGAATGGCTGTCGGTGTCGCTCGATCAGCGCACCCGCTATGAGACGATGGATGGCAGTTTCCGCAAGGGCAGCCAAGGCGGTGATCAACAGATTCCGTTACAGACCGACCTGTGGCTAGAAGCGCATCTCAGACAATGGCGCGTTGGCGGCGAATTTTTGGATGCGCGGCAATTCGCCTCCGACAAAGGCTCCCAGATCAACAACACCCAAGTCGATGAGGCAGATTTCATTCAAGGTTATCTGGCCTGGGCCGATCAGAACGTGATGCATAGCGGACTGGGCGTCGAGGCGATTGCCGGCCGACAAACCCTGAATTTCGGTAGCCGCCGTCTAGTCGCCAGAAACAATTTCCGGAATACGATCAACAGTTTCGACGGCTTCCGGCTGAGAGTCCTCGACTACAACCATTGGCAATTCAACGCCTTTGTGAGCAAGCCGGTCGGACGCTACCCGAACGATTCCAATCAACTGCTCGATCACTTCCACAGCTTCGACGAACCCGAAAAACAAACCTGGTTTTCCGGAGGTTTCCTGGAAGTATATGATCTGCCCGGAAGTATCAACGCCGAATTGTACTTGTATCACCTCGACGAAGGCGACCGTAATAACCGCAGTCCGACACGGAATCGCCGCTATTTCACACCGGGCTTCAGATTTTACATCAAGCCCGCGAAAGGGGAATTCGATTTCCAAAACGAGACCATCGGCCAGTGGGGCACGGTGCGGGCGACCACCGCCGCCAGCGACAACAAGACTCTTGACCATTCGGCGTGGTATCAGCATCTCGATGTAGGTTACACCTTTGCGATACCGTGGTCCCCGCGTTTCGCGCTCGAATACGACTATGCCAGTGGCGATCACAACCCGAATGACAACAAAGATCAACGCTTCGATACGCTATTCGGCGCTCGCCGCTTCGACTTCGGTCCCACCGGTATTTACGGCGCCTTTGCCCGCAGTAATATCAACACGCCGGGCGTCCGGATCGGATTTTCCCCGCGCCCGGATGTGCAGGCATTCATCAGCCATCGTTTTTTTTGGCTTGCCGAGAATAAGGATGCCTGGACGGCGGCGGGACTGCAGGACAAAACGGGCAAGAGTGGCAGTTTCATCGGACAGCAACTGGAACTGTCGGCGCGTTATGACTTCAACAGCAGTTTGAATTTCGAAACCGGCTGGGCGCATCTTTTCAAGGGCACATTCGCCAAAAACGCCCCTGGCGCACCGGCCGGCAAGGATGTCGATTATTTCTATGTGCAAAGCCTGTTCCGGTTTTGAATCGTTGCGGCAGCCCTTTTATTGAATCAGGAGCATTCTTATGTTTTATCAATGGTTTTATCGGTTAGCGATCATCTTAGCCACGCTAACCGCCATCTGTCCCCCGGCCTTCGCCGAAACGACGCTGGTTGCGGTCGCCTCCAACTTCACCCAACCGATGACAGAGATCGCTGAAGCCTTCGAAAAAGCGACCGGGCACAGCGCCAAACTGTCATTCGGCTCTTCCGGCAAATTCGTCGCACAAATCGAGAACGGCGCGCCGTTCGAAGTGTTTCTGTCCGCCGATGCCGAAAAACCGGCGCAACTGGAAAAGGCCAAGCTGGCCGTGCCAGGCAGCCGCTTCACCTATGCGATCGGCAAGCTGGTGTTATGGTCGGCCAAACCCGGGCTTATCGACGATCAGGGCGCCATCCTGGACAGCGGCGGTTTCAAGCATCTGGCGCTTGCCGATCCGAAACTGGCTCCTTACGGCGAGGCGGCGGTGGAGGTTTTGAAAAATAAGGGACTGCTCGAAAAACTCCAGCCGTTGTTCGTACTCGGCGAAAACATTTCGCAAACCCATCAATTCATCTCGACCGGCAATGCCGAATTGGGTTTCATCGCCTTGTCGCAGGTGATTAAAGGCGGCAAGATCGCCGAGGGTTCGGCATGGGGCGTGCCCCAATCGCTGCATACGCCGATCCGCCAGGATGCGGTGCTGCTGAATAAAGGCGAGGATAATCCAGCAGCCCCCGCGTTGCTGCAGTTTATAAAATCCGCCGAAGCGCGGGCGATCATTCAGAAATACGGTTACAGCCTGGCCGATTGATTTTCTAATCGATGTTCAGCAATAACGATATTTCGGCGCCTTGCCTGATCTTCCAGGCCGCCCACCTGCTCGGGTTTTATCTTTTGGCGCTGCTCGGTCCCAACAGGCCGATCGGCGGCCTGACGGCCGAACTTGGCCTAAGTCCCCTGCCCTTTACATTTCGCGCCCCCGATTGAAGCTGCGCGGCGGTGTAGTACAAGCGTTCGCCGCCAGTGATTTCGATGCCGGCCGATGGCCAGGCCGGGAAAGATCTTGTTCGAAATCGAACTCACGCTCAAAAATACCTAACCGGCTTTCGGCAATAACCGTAATAGTCTCAATGGCCATCCCCCGACATGTTTATCCGTCAAATTCATTATCTTCTCGCTCTCGCCAAAACCCGGCATTTCGGCCGTGCGGCTGAAATCAGCCATGTTTCCCAGCCCGCCTTGTCCACTGCGATCCAACATCTTGAGGAAGAACTGGGCATCACCATCATACAACGCGGACAACGATTTCAAGGTTTCACCGAAGAAGGGGAGAGAGTTTTGCAATGGGCGCGTATTTTGGCGAAAAACTGGGAAGGCATGCGCCAAGCCGCCGCGCAATACAGTCAACAACTCACCGGTGTTCTCAGGATCGGCGCAATACCCACCACGCTGGCCGTGACGCCGCTTTTTACCGTCCCCTGCCAGTCCGAATATCCCGGCATCGCCATCCATCTGGTTTCGCTTTGTGCCGAGGAACTGATACGCCAACTCGACAGCTTCGATCTGGACTTGGGCTTAACCTATCTGGACGATGACAGGCTCAAAGGATTCAAGACGTTACCGCTCTACCGCGAACGCTATGTGCTGCTGGCCCGTAATCCCGACCCCTGCTTGATGAAAGACAATCTGGGCTGGAGCGATGTCGCCGGGTTTCCGTTGTGTTTGCTGACGCAGAACATGCAAAATCGCCGTCTGATCGACGCCGCCTTTCGCGAAGCCAATATCGCCCCCACGGTCATGCTGGAAACCGATTCCATCTTTGCTTTATACGCGCATGTGCGCAGCGCCGGCTTTTACAGTGTGGTGCCTCACAGTCTGTTAAGCCAGTTTGAATTGCATCGGGAAGTCACCGCGCTACCGCTGACGCCCGAGCTGTCAAGGGAAGTGGGTTTGATCGTTCGCCGTCAGGATTTATTGTCGCCTATACAGGATGCCGCCTGGAACATAGCCCAGCGGTTGAATTTACAACAGCGATTCGATTCATTGATCGCGGTGAGTGAGTAACCCAGACTCGGCGGATAAATAATTTTTATGGGCAAGTAACAAGTGCCGGTGTAAAGCTATCTATTCGAATATTTGGAGTTAAGACGCTTATAATGCAACCAAATTTTAAAACGGGGTGGTTTTATGAATATACGGCATCGTGCATTTTGGTCTTTATTCATGATAGGCATGTTAGCGGTTGCTGTCGGGACATCGCTGATCTCGCCACGGTTGGCGGGATACAGTGCCAATTCTTCGTTGAACAAAGCGGCTGTGGGTCCCCATACCCCTTATATCGTCTTGGGAATGGGGTGTTTTTGGGGGGCGGAAAAACGCATGCAAGCCTTGGCGGGCGTATTGAATGTCGAGGCCGGCTATGCCGGCGGCGATATTCCTCAGCCAAGCTACCAAACGCTTCACGACACCGAAGCCTCCATACAAGAAGGCAAAGCCGTCAAAAACCATGCGGAAGTCGTTAAAGTCTATTACGATCCCAAGCAAGCTACCCTTGAGCGCGTTCTGATCCAGTTTTGGGAAAACCACAACCCTACGCAGGGTAATCGCCAAGGCAATGACATCGGCAGTAATTATCGAAGCGCGGTGTTTTATCGTACCGACGAAGAACGGCGATTGGCGGAGAAAACGCGCGCCATCTATCAAGCCAACTTGCAGGCGGCGGGTATCGCCAAGCCCATCACCACTGAAATTGCCCCGCTAAAAAATTATGCGGCCGCCGAAGACTACCATCAAGATTATTTGGAGAAAAATCCGCTGGGCTATTGCGGTCTGGGCGGGACCGGCGTCGCTTATCTCGATCCCCACCTGCCGGCCCACGGCGAAAAAGACCATCAACCGCAGGTTGCGGCTAACTCCCTCGACGCCGAACCGACTTGGCAACAAATCAAACTGAATGCAGAGGAACAATTGATCGCGTTTGAAGCGATTGACTGCGGCTATTGCCGGCAATTCGACAAAGAGGTGTTGTCGACCTGGAAAAATCCGATTCCGATCGTATCGACTAATTTAACCGAGCCGCCGAGCGGCTGGACGCTGAGTCAGGAATTATTGGCCACCCCAACCATCGTGCTGTTTAGAAACCGGCAGGAAGTCGCGCGCTATACTGGCTATCAGGGTGCACAAAAGTTCTGGGAATGGTTAGGTTCGGTATCCATTTGACTAAGATCTCGGTCGCTCAACGTCATGTTCTATGGCTTTTCATTTTTTGGCTTAAATTGCCACTTTTTGGGAGGGGGTAAACGATTACTGCCAACCTCCACCAAGGGATTTATAAAGATCCACCATTGCGATAATTTGCTTTTGTTTCGTTTCGATTAGCTCTTTTTTGGCTTCCAAGGCATCCCTTTGAGTTAATAAGACATCCAAATAGTCTGTACGAGCAGATTTGAATAGCTGGTTAGCCACATCTATCGATTGGACAAGTGAGTCCACTTGCTTTTTCCTAAGGTGATAGTTTTTATCAAGATTATCTATGTTTGAAAGTTGATTTGCTACTTCAGTGTAGGCGTTGATAATGCTTTGCTCATACTCATAAGCCGCCTCAATCTGTTTAGCATTAGAGTTTTTATATTCTGCTATGATGGCATTCTTATTGACCAGTGGAGCCACTAATTCTCCAGCGATCATGGCAGCTAAAGACTCTGGCGTATTTATCAGATATTTAAGAGCAAAAGCATCAAACCCTACCCCAGCTTTTATGCCAAAGGATGGATAGAAATTAGCTCTTGCCACCTCTATATTTAATTTCGCTGCCGATAGTTCAAGCTCCGCTTTCCTAATATCAGGTCTGTTTTGTAGCAAATGCGATGGAATACCTGCCTTAATAAATTTTGGTTTGATATCCATAAAACCAGTTGAGGCTCGCTGGATAGGCTGTGGCGTTCTTCCTAACAGAAAGTTGATTCTATTTTCAGTCACCGTAATCTGTTGCAGTATTTCATATTTTTTGCTTTGATTTTTTGCCACTTCCGCTTCGTAACGTTTGACCGCAAGTGTTGTGGTTCTTGCAAACAGCTGTAGCTGCTTTACCATCTCCAAACCATTCTGCTGGATAGCAATATTTTGCTTTATATTCTCAAGCTGATTGTCCAATGCAAGCAGTTCATAGTACGAATGTGCAACTTCAGCAACCAGATTGGTCACTAAAAAGTTTTTACCTTCTTTTGAAGCCATGTACTCCAGCACAGCCACCTGCTTCGCATTTCTCAACTTTTTCCAAATATCAATCTCCCATGTTGAAAATAGCCCGAATTGATAATCGCCTAAGAATGTAGGGAATGCCTGGCCTTGTGTTATTTGTAGATTGTTTTCAACAGCGCCATTTCGCGTAAAATCACCGGTTTTTTCTCCGCTTGCGCTACTACCAAAATTAACAAATGGCAGATACGCACCTTTACGTGCTTGAATCTCATTTTGCGCAACGCTAATACGCTGCATCATGATATTAACTTCTTTGTTATTAGCGACCGCTATGTCTATCAATCTTAATAAGTTCGAATCTTCAAAAAAATCCTTCCATTTTACTTTTGCCGTATTTTCCTGCTCCGAAAGGCCAGGTTTAAAGCTATCAGGAAGATGGGTATCTTCATTTTTGATTATTAATTCCGGAATACCGCAGGCCTGCAACATCAGCACCACCAGGCCTAACGTCATAAGATGAAAAATTTTAGTCATAATCGCTTTCATCGCCCGAACCGTAGTGATAAGTTTCTGTTAAAGGATCAAGCTCTTCGTTTTTAATTAAGGATTTTCCTTCTATCATTTTGGCAAAAATATAATAAAGTCCTGGAATAAGGATGACGCCGAACACAGTACCGAAAAGCATCCCGCCCAGGGAAGAAGTGCCGATCGTTCTATTACCGACAGCGCCAGCCCCCGTTGCCATCGCTAAGGGTATCAACCCGGCAATAAACGCAAAGGAGGTCATCAAAATCGGCCGAAAACGTGCTTTTGCGCCCTCAATTGCGGCTTCTTTAACCGACATGCCCTGGGCTTGTTTCTGCACCGCGAATTCCACGATCAATACCGCGTTTTTGCCGAGCAAACCTATTAGCATCACTAGCCCCAGTTGAGAATAGACATCGTTGGCCAAACCCAATGTTTTCAGCAGGAAGAAAGCGCCGAAAATACCGGGGGGCAGCGAAAATAAAACAATTAGCGGCAACAAAAAGCTTTCGTACTGTGCGGCCAGCACCAGATAGACAAACACGATAACGACCACGAAGATCTCTATCGCCTCGGTACCCCGGCGGGCTTCGTCAAACGTCAAGCCTTCCCAGGCAACATCAAATCCCTTCGGTAAAACTTCGGCGGCGACTTCCTGGATCGCCTTGATAGCCGCGCCGGTGGTATACCCGGCTGCAGGCTCGGCACGGATAGCGGCGGAATTGTAGAGGTTATAACGCGTGATCTCATTGGGGCCTTGCCGTTTTTTCATGGTCATGAAGGCTGAATAAGGCACCATCTCGCCCTTGTCGTTTTTCACGTAATACTTCAACACATCTTCGGGGAAGCGCCGGAACTCGGGCAGGGCTTGGGCGTAAACCTTAAAAAAGTTATTGAAACGAATAAAGCCCTGCTCGTAGGTGCTACCGATCATGATATCCAGGTTATTCATGGCGTTCTCGATGGTAACCCCTTTTTGCATGGCAAGTTTATTGTCGATGACCAGTTCGTATTGCGGATAATTGGCCGCATAAAAAGTAAATAATCCGGTCAACTCCTTGCGCTTGCGCATCGCATCCATGAAGTCATGGTTGATTTTGTCGAACTCGAAATAATCCGTGTCTATGGTCTTGTCCAATAAGCGAAATGCCAAGCCGGACGCCGCGCCGTAACCGGGGACGGCGGGGGGTTGGAAAAACTCAATGGTCGCACCGAAGTCGTGGGTTTTTTCCTCCAGTTCGTGGATCACTTCCAGAACGGAATGTTTACGCTGCGTCCAATCTTTCAGATTGATAATAACGGTGCCGGCGTTGGAACCTCGCCCTTCGGTGAGCACTTCATAGCCCGCCAAGGATGATACCGATTGCACTCCGTCAATTTTTTCGGCTATAACTTCCAGTTGCCGCGCCACTTTGTTGGTCACCTCGATGGTTGAACCGGGCGGCGTCTGAATGATCGCGTAAATCATGCCTTGGTCTTCACCCGGAATAAAACCTGAGGGCAAGGTTAGGCTGACTGTATAAATACCGAAACAAAAACCGCCCAAAATCAAAAACGTCAGGAATTGCCTCATAACGACGACATTGAGGACTTTAATATATCGCCCCGTGACCTTTTCAAAAACGGCGTTGAATGCATCGATAAAAATACTAATCGGTGTTTTCCGTTTTGGTTGTCCATGGGTGCTTTTAAGAATCATCGCACACAGAACGGGGGAAAGCGATAAAGCTACGATCGCTGAAATGACTATCGACGACGACATGGCGATAGCGAACTGCCGATAAAATACGCCGACCGGCCCTGACATGAACGCAATAGGAACGAACACCGACACCATGACCAGCGTGATCGCCACAATGGCGCCGCCGATTTCCCCCAACACTTTTTTGGAAGCTACATAGGGAGTGACATGTTCAGCCTCCATTTTCGCATGCACCGCTTCAACCACGACAATAGCGTCATCGACAACAATACCGATGGCCAACACCAGGGCAAACAGTGTGATGAGGTTGATCGAAAGCCCGAACACCGACATAACTGCGAATGCCCCGATCAGCGAAACTGGTACCGCAAGGACAGGGATCAAGGTGGAACGCCAGTCGCCCAGGAAAATAAAGACTACCAAGGAGACCAGCACGAATGCTTCAGCCAGGGTGTGCAGGACTTTTTCAATGGAAGCATCAACAAATCGCGATACATCGTAGTTGATTTCGTAGTCCATGCCTTCCGGAAAAGTTTTTTTCAACTCTTTTAATTTTTCCTTCACGTCCTCAATAACCTTGCTGGCATTAGTGCCGTAGTTTTGCTTAAGCACGATGGACGCGGAAGGGAACGAATCCTTATCCGAGTAAATATTATAAAACTCGCTGTTCAGATCGACCTTGGCAATGTCTTTAATGCGTAAGATCTCGCCATTCGGTTTAGCCCGGATAATAATGTCGCCATATTCTTCCGGCTTGCTGAAACGTCCTTTATAGACCAGTACATATTCCTTGGACTGGGCGGCCATGCCTGTGCTTTGGCCCAGCCGGCCCGGCCGACCGATAATGCTTTGATTCCCGATGGCATCCATCACCTCGTCTATCGAAACGCTATAGGCCCGCATCCGGTCCGGATTCAGCCAAATCCGCATCGCATATTGGCGGGCGCCCAATATTGTTGCTTGGGCGATGCCAAAGATGCGTTGAATTTCCGGAAGAACATTGACGTAGGCATAATTAAATAAAAGTTTCTGGTCGGCGTTTTTGTCTTTGCTGTAGAGATTGACATACATAAGCATGCTGGGCTGGACGAAGTTCACGATCACGCCTTCCAACTGCACCAGTTTTGGCAGTCTGCTCATCATTTGGTCCACGCGTGTCTTCACGTTAACCATCGCAATATTGGGATCAACGCCCAAGTTGAAATACACTTGAATGGTTGATTCGCCGGCGCTGGTCGCATCCGAGGTGATATATTTCATGCCGGGAACGCCGTTGATGGCGCGTTCGATCATAATCAGGGACGATTTCACCAATACATCGGCGCTGGCGCCGGGAAACGATAAGTTGACAGTCACCCGCGGCGGCGCGATATCCGGAAACTGGGCAATGGGCATGGATCGAATCGCCAACATGCCCATAAACAGAAACACGAGCGATAACACGATCGCCATCACAGGTCTTTTGATAAAGATATTAAACATGATTAATCACTGATTAGATTAAGGTTACTCGGTATATAATTTCAGTTCCGAGAGTACCTTTTCGGGCGGCCTTAGATCGATATTCGCCTCTTCGCCGGAATGGACTTTTCGCAAGCCTTCCAGCAAAATCTTGTCATCGTCCCGCAAGCCTTCTTTTATGATAAACAGATACGGTATATCGGCTTCGATCTTGACCATTCGTTGCTCTAGCTTGTTTTCTTTGTTGATGACGTAAACATAGTTTTTATCCATAATTTCGAATACCGCTTTTTGCGGGATCAGCTGAGCGTTTTTGTAGGGCTTAGTCATTAAAATCGTGCCCGTCTCGCCATGCCTGAGTAGTTTGCCCGGATTAGGGAAGGTGGCGCGGAATTCGATATTTCCGGAACTATTATCAAAATCCGCTTCAATCGTCGAAATCTCTCCGGGCTGATCGAAAATCTTGCCATTGGCCATCCTAATCTTCACTATTTTGACGCGATCGTCCTCCGATTGGTGCAACTTATAATCCAGATATTCGGCTTCCGGAACGTTGAAATAGACCCATAATTTGCTGGTGTCGGACAAGGTTGTTAGCAAAGAGCCTTCGTCGAGAAGGCTTCCGACTCTGACATTCAAATGATCCATAAGCCCATCGAAAGGCGCATTGATGTCGGTAAAGCTCAAGTGGGTTGCCGCCAATTTCACTTCCGCGTTAGCCTTATCCAATTTTGCCTTTGCCAACGCCAATTCATTAGCCGATACGATTTTTTGATCGGCTAACCCTTTAGTATTGAGGTATTCAATATGCATGTTATTGGCTTCGGCTTGCGCCTTCAAAAGTTCTGCCTGATAGATGTTGGGCATGATTTTGAACATGGGCGCCCCCTTATGCACCCATTGCCCTTCATCCACAAAAATATTCTGTACGTAGCCCTTTTCCAGCGCACGGACTTCAATATGCCGAATGGCGCGAATCTGACAAACGTATTCTTTAATGATTGAAGTGTCTTCTCGGAGCGGAGTAGTTGCCTCCAGTTTAGGCATTTCTTCATGTTTGTCATTTTCTTCTTGATTGCAGCCACTTAATAGAGTAGCGATTAAGCCTAGTACTATAGATGCTTTAGTGATCATTTTTTTATGGTGCTTAGAGTTGGAGCTACGCAAAAAATTGGATTAACCAACATATAAATGCTGTCTGCTGCTGAGGTGAATAAAGTCAAGTTGATAAATTATCAAGCAATAATAATGCCATTTTATTCTTCTTAATGTCGGTTAGATGAGCAGCATTTTTCGGCACGGCAGAAAAAAGGATTCCACTTAATTTCATTACAAAAAAATTGATGGAAACCATTGTCTCTAGGAATTCCGGTTCAACCGCTGCTATGAAATGCCCCAACATTTTGGTTTAAGATTGGCTTGAATGAACCAGTATTTTTGTATAAGACTGGCTTAAATGAACCGGCTTTCAAAAATTTGTTGGCAATATCCATCAACAAAACGATTCATTATGGGATCGGCCAGGACAATTTGCCGGAGCAGGAGATCGTCACCGGAGTGGGTAATGTTACGGTTAAAATCCCCAATGTACGGGATCGTTCCGGCGGCGGCAGTAAATATACCCCGGCAAAGCCGGGGGTTTTATGTAGTCAACCGCTCAAAGCGGTATAAGGGATCGCTAACGCGGCCCCAATTTAATAGCCACCTAAGGCTGGCGTTCAGTTCCAAAGATTCAATTGTTCGGTTCTCTGATCTTCTTGTTCAAAGTGTTGACCAACAAAATTTCGTTTCTTCTCCCCATAGACTCGAGCCAAATGGATTGCATTTTTGCCTTTGATAAAGCCGATCCCCTGTGACACGGCGTATTTCGGCGGTATCGCAACAACATATGCACATGATCGGCGTTCATCGCTAACGGCCGGCACCGGATGCCGCCAACATTTAGCGCTTTCGCGCTTCCCGGTATTCTGTCGGAGAACAGCCGAAGCGAATCCTGAACATTCGGCTAAAGTGCGACAAATCGTTAAAACCCCAACGGAAGGCAATATCGGAGATACGATGCCCGGCATGAACAGGGTTCAGCATGTCTTGTCGGCAATTTTCCAGCCTGCGCCGCCAGACATAACGCATGAGCGAATTGTCCTCATCTTTCAGCAGCAGGTTGATATATCTGGGCGACAGGCCGGTCCCCATACTCACTTTGGCGGGGGTTAAGGCCGGATCGGACAGATTGTTTTCCAGGAACGCCTTAACCCGGTTTAGCGCAATGGCACGGCTTCTGGACAGGTTGAAATGTGTCGGGCGCACGGCCGCCAGTGCCAGCGTCAACAAATCCAGCGCGTGTTCGGACAGTTTGGTAAATTCTTCCGCGTTGAGTCGCTCGGCTTGATCCGCACAGGAGCGGATAAAGTCCGCCGCTACCGAACCGATACCCAGCCGCCTCGGAATATGCAAAGCCGTACAGTGTTCGATACCGGCGACCCGTTCCCTGAGTAACGAGCGTGGAATGGAAACCAGCAGTTTCGAGAATTTCTGCGAACAACAAATACGATGCGGTAGCGTGGCATCGTATAAAGTCATGTCGCCGGGGTTTAAAAAAACTTCCCGGCCGTTTTGTTGCAAGCGCTAGTTCCCGGACAGATGGACGACTGCGAGATAGGTATCCTGACTGATCAAATCCGGCTCGCGCGGCAAGCGTTGCAGGACAATTTCATCGGAGCGGATGACGGACAAACGCAGCCTATGCCAAGAATAAATGGTCATCTCATTAAACACGCCGGTACGGGGCGGCGTTATCTCGACATTGGCATATTCCCGGCCGATCACTTCGCGCAACCACTCTAGCCTTTCGTGCGGCGCAAAATCATCGGTTGAGTATTTGATTCTTTGTGTTGGCGGCATTGTTTCCGCTTTTAAGCCGCGTAAAACCCTTATGTCGGTCTTCAACTCTTTCCCCAAGCTAAATAACAATACGGCAGGGCAATATCGCACGCTGTCGGGTGATATTGCCGTCCCAGTCAAGATGTTGTTCCGTCCCGAACCAGAGAAATCGCTCCATTCGCTTTATAGTGGGCATCTTAGTTTATGAACGGTTTGAATCCAAGAGGGGAAACGATGAACTATAACTCAACACTTGCGGGAAATGTACTGTTGCTCAGAGGGGCGGCCCTGTGGCTGCTGATGGCTTTGTTACTGGCATGGTGCCTGGTTTTTTTAAAGTTTGATCTGGCGTTCATCAAGATGTTTTTTCCGGGCCAATTCACCCGTGTTCTTCAAGCGCATCTGGATTTTTTATTGATGACCGCATTGTTGTTCGGGTTTTATGCGGCAAAAGTGCCTTTACCCATCTCTGTGCGCTGGTGCATGGTGGTCGGGGCATTCACCAATTCCAGTTTGTTTATGTTGCAGGCGATGTTTCCGGTATTGGATAGCTCGACACCTGCGGAAGGGCTGTTTCCGGGTATATTTCGCTTATATTTGATGTCGAGCCTGCTTATCACTAGCTATGGTTTCGGGCGTGGGTCCGTTATTGTTTTATTATCCACATTTGGGACTTTACCGGATGAGCGCGAAGGATGACAGTAAGGACTGCCCCGTAAATGACCAACATAAAGGGTCCCGTTCAATGGCGCACCATTCCATCGCTTGGGTTTGCAGCAGCGATGCTATTTATTGATAACCCGGAGTTATTAAGCGATACCTCAAAACAATTGGACGCAACTCATCTTCAAAGCAGACAATGCTGTTACCCGGCCGGGATAAATCAGGCATACCGCTAATACGATATGCCCCGTCATCCGATTAACACCAAGGTAAAAATAACATGGCTAAAATTGTTTGCGTACTTTATGACGACCCTATCGACGGCTACCCAACCTCCTATGCACGCGACGACTGTCCGCAGCCTGAAGTTTATCCGGACGGACAAACGCTGCCGACGCCTAAAGCGATCGACTTCAAACCCGGCACCTTGCTCGGCAGCGTCTCCGGCGAACTGGGCTTGCGTAAATATCTGGAGTCAAACGGCCATACCTTGGTTGTCACCTCCAGCAAAGACGGTGCCGACAGCGTGTTGGATCGCGAACTGCATGACGCTGAAATCGTCATTTCGCAACCGTTCTGGCCGGCCTACATGACGGCGGAACGCATCGCCAAAGCCAAAAAACTGAAAATGATCGTCACCGCCGGTATCGGTTCCGACCATACCGACTTACAGGCGGCGATGGAACACAACGTCACCGTGGCTGAAGTCACTTATTGCAACAGTAACGCTGTAGCGGAACACGTGCTCATGTCGATACTGGCTTTGGTACGCAACTACCTCCCCTCCCACAATTGGGTACTCAAGGGCGGTTGGAACATCGCCGACTGCGTGTCGCGTTCTTATGATTTGGAAGCCATGAGCGTGGGTACCGTGGCGGCTGGCCGTATAGGTCTGCGCGTGTTGCGGCTGCTCAAACCTTTCGGTGTCAAACTGCACTACCTCGATCGCCATCGCCTGCCGGAAACAGTGGAAAACGAACTCGATCTGACCTATCATTCCAGCCTGGAAAGTCTGGCCAAAGTCTGCGATGTCGTGACGCTGAATTGCCCGCTGCATCCTGAAACCGAGCACATGATCAACGAACAGACGCTGAAATTTTTCAAGCGCGGCGCCTATCTGGTCAACACGGCGCGCGGCAAGCTGTGCGACCGCGACGCGATTGTCAAGGCGCTGGAAAGCGGCCAACTGGCCGGTTACGCGGGCGACGTCTGGTTCCCGCAGCCGGCGCCGAACAATCACCCATGGCGCACCATGCCGAATCACGGCATGACCCCGCACATTTCCGGCACCAGTTTATCGGCGCAAACCCGCTATGCGGCGGGCACCCGTGAAATCCTGGAGTGTTACTTCGAAGGCCGTCCTATTCGCGATGAATACCTGATCGTTCAAGGTGGCCAGTTGGCCGGTGTCGGCGCGCATTCCTACAGCAAAGGCAACGCCACCGGCGGCTCCGACGAAGCGGCCAAATTCAAGAAAGGCTGAGCGATTTAGGCTGGCTGTTACGGGGGGCTTGTCGGCGCCCCCGTTTATTGCCTGTGCCGGCCCTCATTTTTACATTGTGGAACAAAAATAATGAATAGAATCGATGTAACGGAAAAAATTATTGCCACTAAAGTCAGTCGAGGCTTGAAGTGGGCCGAAGTGGCAGCCAAAGTCGGCTTGAGCAAGGAATGGGTCACCTCCGCGTGTCTTGGCCAAATGGCGCTCACGCAAGATCAAGCCGCTATTGTCGGCGACATTTTCGACCTGACCGAGGTCGAGAGGCGATGGCTGACGGTCGTACCTTACAAGGGATCAGTGTCCGCCAGTATTCCGGCCGATCCGTTGATCTACCGTTTCCAGGAATTGATCAGCATCTACGGACCCACGCTGAAGGAATTGATTCACGAAGAGTTCGGCGACGGCATCATGAGCGCCATCGACTTCAAGATGGATCTGAGCCGCGAAGCCGATCCGAATGGCGATCGCGTCAAGATCACGATGTCTGGAAAATTTCTACCCTACAAAACTTACTGAAGGCGGGATTGAGGCACGAAACCCAGAATTTTCAGCATAGTTGAGCAGGGTTTATGCAAAGCTTCGCCCCGGCCAAATCTGGATTATTACGCCGTTGATGTTGGCACGTAAACAGATCAGGAGTGCTAGCATTTTTCGCGAAACCTGAAATGAGGGCCGTCCGATTTCAGCAGCGAAAAATTAGTTGGCTGTTATTGCCTTCAGGATCCCGCATTCATCCTTGATCCCGTCCCGACGTTTGGATATGCTGAAGAATAAGTGGAAATTATAGGGCTCAGCAAATGTTGGAAATGGGGAGCTACCGTTCAAGTACCCTCGGCCCGATGCCAGCGCAAGAACCATTCGGTCAATTCGCGGGTTTCGCCCAGACTGCAGAGACGCCGGTCGATAACGTCGTGGTTGCCCCACACCACCCCGGTCCAGGCGCCGCCGGCTACGCGCGACTCGATGTCCTTGCAGTAAAGCCCCAGGTCGCGCTGGACGTAGAACCCGTATGTGCGGCACGCCACCGGGCGGCGAGCATAAACCCGGCAGGCCCCCGCCGACCGATCCAGCAGCGGACAGACAATGGGGCGCGATGTCTGCTCGGTCAGCCCGGCGATGTTCTGGCCGATTTCTCGAAGCTGCTCCGGGGGCAGCGCGGCCAGTCCCTCCCGCAGAAAATCCCATTCCGCCGCGGTGAGCCGCGGCACTTCAGCGAGCCGCCGACAACAGCCGTCGCAGCCCATGCGGCACAGCCATTCGGGATGGTCTTCCTGGATGGCCTGGACGCGCGCTTCGATATCGGCATGAAGCTGGGCAAGTGTGTTCATCTTGATATCCGGCTTGGTGATTTTAAAGGATTACAACAATATTCCGATAAGTCGCTTCACCAAGTCTTCCAGCGAGATCATCGTCAGCAGCAAGGGCAGCAACGGTAACAGCGCTACCACCGCCGTTTGCAATACCGTTTGCCTGCTGAACGGAAACACCTGCATGCTGCGGACCACTTCGATGCTGTTGTTCAAATCGGCCAGGGATTGGATGTCGCCACTGCCGATGAACGCTTCATCCTGCGCCGCCCCGCCTTGCAGCCACTTTTTGTCAAATTCGCTGACATAGCGGCTCGCCAACGCACCGTAAGTCAGCAGGCCTTGACGTTTGGTTTTCGCCAACAGGGGGGCGAATACGCAGAGTGGGCCGAGAACTAACAGCAGAAGAAATACCACAATGACGGCAATTTCCGGCTTGAAATCCATTAAAATCGCCCCCTCGTATAAGATACGTTCGGCGATCATCGCGGAAACCAGGACGCCTTGAGACAACAGGAACGGCATGAATGCCGCGGCGCTGCCGGCAAGGAAGCCCAAGCCTCCTGCGCGATCGGGGTGCGTCGGTAGCAGATAGAGATTCAGACGTGAAACCTGCCAGAGAAACCGCGACCAGACGACAAACCGGAACAACCAGCGAAGATAGATAAATTGATACATCGGCAGACCGACATAAGCCAACCAGTAACCTGCCGGGGAATACGTTAAGTTCGGCGCCGCTCCGGTTGCGTACCAGGTAGTGACCTTTATTGTCGTCACCTCGAAAAAAAACGAATGCCCAAGCGTAAGGACCAGCACAAGCAGCACAATCTCGACAAACATCGAATTGCGCAAGCATTGCGCGGAAGTGATGCAGGCACCGAAAAGAGGTCGCATTTCCGCCGTGATGATACCCCGTTCGATAAATTGCAGGACGACCGGCTTCAGCCTCTGGTGCACTACCCATTCGGTCACCAACAATAACGGCAAGGCCACCAGAAAGCGGGCATGCGTTTCGAGGTCTTGCAGAAATGGAACTTGCACGCCGCCGCCCCACGCGTGGCCCGAAAGAGCCGAAAGCAACAGCAACGGCAGCCAGGTAAGCAGCACAAAGAAAATGATCCGGCGTTTGAGCAATCCTAGGGCACCCGTCGATAAGCGGCTGCGGACGAAGAATTGAAAAAGCGGTCCACCCTGTACCAGGGAAAAGTCGTCAGGCAGTTTTAAATCGGATGGGCTGTTCATCGCTTTTATGTTTAAGGCAGTAGGTTATAGTCAGGGACAGTTGCAACAAGCTTTAGGCTCAAGAGCCTCTCTCACAGATCGATCGCTTTAACGAGGTGCTTTATTTCGGAATTCCTTGGTTGACAAGGAAGGGGTTTTGTTCGATTTTAGCCACGTTTAATCGAGAAACCGCACTGTTCCGGTATTCAGCTCATAGACCGCTCCGATCAAGGTAACTTTTTTTTCCCGTAGCGCTTTCGCCGCTCCCGGAAGCGCCATAAGTTGCTGCATCGACCAGCGTACATTCGCCTCCACGGCGGCATGAAGCAGCGCCTTGCGCTCAAGTTTTAGATCAAGCTGCGATAGCCCGGGCCTGATTAATGCGAGCAACGCTTCGATATGTTCGAGCTCCTCGGTCTTACTGAGCATTTCCTCGACAGTGGCGGTCACGGCACCGCAATTTTCATGGCCCATCACCACCACCAGCGGCGTATGGAGATGAGCCACGCCGTATTGCAAGGTGCCGATGACGTCTTCCGCGATGATATTGCCGGCAAGCCTGATTGTGAAGATATCGCCGAAGCCGACGTCGAAAATCATCTCGGGCGGCACGCGCGAATCGCTGCACCCGAGAACCGTGGCGAAGGGTTTCTGCTCTTCCACCAGTTGGTGACGCCAGGAGGCATTTTCGTGCGTATGGATAGACTTATTGTCCATGAAACGCCGGTTACCCGTCTTCAGGCGGAGCAGCGCCTCGGCTGCGTTGCGCGGATAAGGCTCCAGGCTGATGGCGCCGGCGCGAGGCGTTTGAGTCGCACAGGCCGGGACCAAGGCCAAACTTAGGCAGCTCGCGCCGGCCAGCCATTCCCTCCGGGTGATGCCGCGTTTTTTCATGGTAAGCCCACTCGGATTTTAAGTTATGCACCCACGCATTCGTTGATCATTCCTCTTCCTCAATGAGGGCCTTTACCCGACCGGAGTTGACAGCTTCGACCAGCGCCGCATGATCGCGCTCGGTCTGGTCCGCGTAAGCCAACGCAAATTCACCGATCGCTAGGTCGAAGTTGTCGGTTTTACCCAGATAACCGCTGATCGTCGCCGCATCTCCCGACCGGGCATGAGCGCGGGCCAGGGTCCAGCCGCAGAGTTCGGCATAAAGGTTCAATTGCTGGTTTGTGAAGCCTTCTCCGATCGGAGCGGACATTTTCATATCGCGCAGCTGGCGCACAAAGAAATCGCGGCCAACATTCGAGCGAGACCAACCCAGAAAAATATCGCTGGAAGCTTGCATCAGCCGTTGTCCCATCACGACACGCTGGGCGTGATTGTCATAGCGGCTCTTGCCGGCATAGGGCTCCAGCACCGAAGGGCAGGCTTCCTTGATCTGTAGCAACAAGGGATGATTTTCCGCAGAGAAAAATAGCGCGACCATGCAGCGTGTGCCAACGCTGCCGATGCCAACGACTTTCATCGCATAGTCTTCCAAGCGGTAGCGATCGAACAGCACGCGGCGCTCGTCGGAAATCGTTTGACGATAGGCATTAAGTCCGTCGTGCATCCGCTCTTCATACTCTTTCCCCGGCATATGGAAGAGTATCGGCGGCTGATCGATCAGGCGATGGCGGCCGCCGACCGGCGCGGCAATTTTGGGAAAGAGATGGTCGACGATACGCTCGTGCGCCTTGTCGGCTAGCCGTTGGCGGGTCTTTCTAATTTTTTCATCCGGGGCCATCGCAATCAGCGTTTCGGCATCCAGGCGGTCATACCAAACTTCCATTGGGTTCATCTTTGAATAGTCCCGCAAGTGCTCTCGATACGCCTGGGCACAGCCGACGGCCGCAGCTTGGGCTTCCTCGTCATTGAACCGCATGTCGCGGGCGGCGACGGCGAAACTGGCCGCCAGGCGCTTGATATCCCACTCCCAGGGAGCCGGAAGCGTTTCATCGAAATCGTTGATGTCAAATACCAGGTTGCGTTCAGGAGTGGCAAAGAGACCGAAATTGAGCAGATGACAGTCCCCGCAGGCCTGCACCTGGATGCCGGTATTCGGTGTGGTCGCCAGATCATAAGCCATGAGGCCGGCGGAGCCGCGTAAAAAGGTAAAAGGGCTGCGCAGCATCCGTCCGTAGCGGATGGGCACCAGTTCCGGCAATCGATCCTGCTCCTTATTGGACTCTTCCAGGACATCAATGGGATCGCGGCGGCTAGCTGAGGGTGTCCAACCGGCATGACTGGAGCGCGGCACTTTCTCGCGCAGCAGCTTGCCGGCGGCGAGACGTTCTTCGCGCGAACGAAATTCTACTGGTTGAGCATCTTGCGATGCTGATGCGGCATCCGATTTCCTGATTCTTTTCTTGACGTTGGACATGAGTCTGTTCCGCTAAAATGGGCTAAAGTTGTTTATGAATTCGAGTCGTTTTCGATATAACTAATTATGCATTATATCGCCTATAACTGCCTTCATAAATTAGCACCAGCCATGAGCCTCCATACGAAAAGTTTGGGGGAGTCGAGCCTGTTTTTCGATTCGAATGCGAACCTGTCTCAGCCTTTCAATCAAAATTTTGACCGAAAATAAAAAACCGCTGTTCTAATTGGCGACGGGATAATATAGTTTGCCAAACTTAAAAATCAGCGGGCAAAAATGATGAAACATCCCATAATCCTACTTGTTTTTCTTGTTATTACCGGCTGTGCGACCCTGGTTTATCAATCTAAAAATTATGAAGCCTTATATGGCCCTGCCGAACTCAAACAACGGCTGCTCACCCAGGAGGAAGCGGTCCTGAATCAGCGGCAAAACAAAGTCTCATTTCACAAAGACGTCAAGCCGATACTGGATTCGCGCTGCGTCGTTTGCCACGGCTGTTATGATGCGCCTTGCCAGTTGAAGCTTGGTTCTATCGAGGGGATTGACCGGGGCGCCACCAAACAAAAAATCTATGATTTTGCCCGACTCAAAGCAGCCTCTCCCACCCGCCTCTTTATCGATGCCTCGGATACGGCGGGCTGGAGACAAAAAGATTTTTATCCGGTGTTAAATGAACGCGGCGATTCAACAGCCGCCAACCTGGATAATTCGGTTTTAGCCAAATTAATTGAATTAAAACGCCAAAATCCGCTGCCTACATCAGGAAAATTGGATGAGGATTTCGATCTTGAATCTAGCCGCGATTTACAATGCCCTACGGTAGAAGAATTTCCCAAATACCGGCACCAGCATCCTAAATGGGGCATGCCTTATGCGATGCCGGGCCTGTCTCAGAAAGAAGAGGATACCCTGATGCGATGGTTGCAGGAGGGGGCAAAAGTCGAGCCGCTTCCTCCTTTATCGGGCCCGTCGATTGCGGCGATTGCAAAATGGGAGAGCTTTTTCAACGGCCCTACCCTCAAACAGAAACTCGTTTCCCGTTATATTTATGAACATCTGTTTATCGGCCACCTTCATTTCCAGGGGCATCCCGAGCATGAACTCTTTCGCTTGGTCCGCTCGAAAACGGCACCCGGCCAACCCCTTGGAGAAATTAATACGGTACGGCCATACGATGATCCGGGCAAGGGCGATTTTTATTACCGTTTACGGCCGGTTACCGAAACGATCGTGGACAAGATTCATTTCGTCTACGAATTAAGCGATCAGAAGATGCGGCGTTATGATGAACTGTTCTTCAAACCGGACTATCAAGTCACTGCATTACCCTCCTATCAACCCGAAGTCGCCGCGAATCCATTCAAGGCATTCATCGAACTTCCCCTGGCATCCAAATATCGATTCCTGCTCGATGATGCCGAATATTTTGTGACCGGATTCATCAAGGGCCCGGTATGCCGCGGCGAAATTGCAACCGAAAGCATCCGGGATCAGTTCTGGGTGGTTTTTACTCAACCGGGTCAGTTTTACCCTAACAAAGTGGCCAAAGCGCTGGCCGAAAACAACCAGATTCTGGGGCTGCCTGGAGAAGAAGGCGATCAAATCGGCCTGATGGGATGGACCAAGTTTGATGATTTCGGTAAGCAATTCCTTAAAAAGAAAGATCAATTTATTGATCTGATGCTCACCAGGGATCAAGGTTTTGGTCTAGCCAATATCTGGGACGGAGACGGTGAAAATCAAAATGCGGCGCTAACGATTTTTAGGCATTTCGACAGCGCAACAGTTACGAAAGGCCTGATTGGCGATACCCCTATGACGGCCTGGGTGCTTGATTATCCGATCTTTGAACGGCTTCATTATTTGTTGGTTGCCGGTTTTAATGTTTACGGTACGGCCGGACATCAGATCGCAAGCCGGACCTATATGG
This sequence comes from Methylomicrobium sp. Wu6, assembly GCF_035916875.1. NCBI lineage: Bacteria > Pseudomonadati > Pseudomonadota > Gammaproteobacteria > Methylococcales > Methylococcaceae > Methylomicrobium > Methylomicrobium sp. Wu6. The sequence goes on along the minus strand of NZ_JAXUHN010000081.1, from coordinate 15,389 downwards.
ACATTTTGCGCCAGGATGGAGAAGATAACTTCCTGCGCTTCATGCCAGAGAAACAGCGGCAGGCAATTTATGACAGCTGGTACAGGGGTTTCAAGGGTTTCAGAACGGCTGATGCCTTATTCAGTATCGGCCATGAAAGTCTGGTTAAATACCAAACTACGGATTATAAAAACGAATTCTTTGATCAGGTCAGGCAACGGCTGGGCAAGGCGGCGGGCCCTGTCGATAGCATTAATCGGTGCCGACAAGAGACTTGCATCAGAGCCGATACGACGCCCATTCAGCAGCAAGTCGATCGCGAGATGCGCCATCTAGCAAAATTGCAAGGGCTTGAATTGGGCGCATTACCCGAAATGTCCCTGCTCCGGGTAAAAACCGGTGATCCAGAAGGAGACTTGGTCTACACCCTGTTAATCGATAAGGCGTACAGCAATATATCGAAAATGGTGTCCCTGGGTTCCCGCAGGCTACCTGAAAACGACAAGATTACGATCGTACCCGGTTTCGTCGGCAGCTATCCGAATTTTTTCTTTAGTGTGGAAAAAAACCGGTTGAGCGAGTTTATCAATATGATTCGAAGCGCCAGGAGCGAAACCGATTTGGAACCCCTCTACAGCCAATTCGGCATACGCCGAACCAACTCTGAAATCTGGCAACAAGCGGATTGGTTTAACGAACAGCATAAAAAATACCGCGGCTTACAAGCGGGCCTTCTGGATATGAACCACTATGAGAATCTGTAAGCCGAATGATCACTTTGAACTTTCTTGCGCCTATTGAATATCCAAACGGTAATAAATCGTGAGAAAGAATGCCTGGCTTCGGTAGCAAATCGATCGTATCGCTATTACATCCCCTCCGGCGGCCGGCGCCGAATTTGTCCGCCAGACGCTGGGGTAAGCCTTTGGCGGGAGACGCGCAGAATGCCGATTGGAGCGTCCGTGCGCATCGTACGCGGCGCGGATTTGCAGGCCCTATATCACGCGATATTACCGAGTTGTCGTGCCCTCGCTCCAAGAATCGATGCGAGCCATTGCCAAAAGAACGGCGACAAAAATAAACAAAAACCTTATATCATGGTAAATCAGCCGGATTTATTTGATGGCAATCAGGCAGGCGAAGTTAAGCCAGCGAAAGTAGGTGTCGATACGCTTAAAGCCGGCCCGCTCCAGCAAAACGTAATTTTCATCAAGCCGGTAAGGAATCAGCACATTTTCCAGTGCTTCCCGTTTACGCTGGTTTTCGGCGTCGGTATAGCCGCTTTGCGACTTTTTAAATTGCAGATAATGCTCGATATAAAGACGATTCAAGGCGGCGTCGCTGCTTAAAATCTTTTCCGATAAAAACAGTACGCCACCGGGTCTGAGCGCGGTATATATGTTTCCAAGCAAATGCTCCCGGTCAATCGGGCGCACGAACTGCAAGGTCCAGTTTAGAATCACTACATTACAGGCCGGCAACGGAGGCAGATCGCTCAAATCAGCGATCTGCAGCAATACTCTGTCTTCCGCCTGGACGGCCGCTAATTTGGCACGCGCTTTTTCCAGCATGGGCTCGGAATTATCGAAGCCTACAAACATTGCCGTTTGAGGGCATTTGGGATGTTTGATGATGTGTTCGATGGTCGTTCCCGTTGAACAGCCTAAATCACAAACGAGGCCGTCCTGTTCCGGTAAAAACTCCATGATAAGGTCTGATTGTAAGCGTTGAACTTCACTGTAAAAAGGCACGCTCCTAGAAACCATGTTGTCAAACACGGTTGCAACGCGTTCATCAAAGGTAAAATCTTCAGTTCGATTGATTTGTTGAAAGATACGGTCTTCCTGAGTCATTGACTTGCTCTTTGCCATATTGTTATTGATTTGTCGAGTTATCTCATCGATTTAAGACGTTCGGTTTTCTTCAGAAAACGCACGACCGCATAGGCGGCAACGATCAATACCGTCGCCGCAATAATCGGTATTTTATTTTGAGCCAGACTGCCCGCAAGATTTAATTTCCAGCTTATCAAACCCAGCGAAATCATCAGCGATGTAAACAGAGTACCGTATTCTTTGACCGCGACCGCCGGCCAGTCAAACCGATAACTGTCGATTGTTTCGCGCAATCCTTCGACCCGGGGCAGCCAGCGCGGTACATCGGCGCAAAAGTCGATATAGGCCTGACCAAATTTTTCAGTTAAAAATCGTTCTTCACTGAAAACGATCAGCCGGTAAATCGTCAGGAAACCCACTGAACCCAAAAGGATGCCGGTTGTATTGCCGGAGATGAACATAAAACCGATAACAATCAGAATATTCCCCACATAAAGCGGATTTCTGCAATGCGCAAAAACGCCATCGGTCACGAGATTTTCAGCATAAATTCGTCTATGCCTACCGCCGCGGACAATATAGGCAAGACCGATGGTCAATATCCGTAAAGCCTGACCAGTCGTTACCATTAACAAACCCAGCGCGAGAAAATAGTCTCCAGGCACCATGCCCATTTTGACGGGCGGATAAACAAACAGAAGCGCGGCGATAAGAACAGGAAACAGCACATTCCTCGTATGAAAGAGGAAGTTCCCCCATAGATTGAATAGATCGGACATCGTTTAATATTAGGTTAGGTTAGGTTATCTGAAGCGATTCTCATCGGTCATAATCGTCTCGTCTATGTGTTGGCTTAACGATAGAGCGTTCATCCACCCTGATATTGTAACACCAGCGATGGTTGGCTACCTTCGCTGTGTGCAGCAGGGAGCACTTAGCTTCCGCTTAAAGAACAACTCTATTGCTTAGGTTAAGCCTTTTACGCATCTCGGACAAGAGGTTTTCAACTATTGGGGATCGAATCGAAAATAAGTGAATAGCAACAAGTTCATTGGCATTTCTTGAGCTCTCTAAGTCATTGATTTGCTATTCACAGGTTGCAAACGAACTTCTCGCGAAGCACTTATACATTATTTACTGTTTACTGCATTTAGGTTCATTGAATTTTCTGTATGCAAAATAGCCGATCATGGTCAGCATGAGCCATACGGCCACCAAGGGCCCGATGACGCCGTCGTAAGAACTGACCCAATACAGATAATCCGATTGATAATTGAAGTAGAACAGGTTTTTGACCATTTTGATTTGCCACACCCAGGCCGTATGGCAGCCGATGCAGATACCCAAACTGGCATTGGGTCGGATCCTGAGCAGGCATAAGAAAATACCGACCATCAACAAGGCGAAAAAAGCCGAATAGTTGATGGGGTTCAGCAAGTTGCCAAAGGCTTCCCTCAACAGTGTGAAACCGCTCAATACATTCAGTTCCTGCAAGGGAATTTCGGATTGGCTTTTTAAAAAATGCAGTGCCGCGTAATAGCTGGAACTGATTAATACTGCCGCCACGACCGGCAGTTTTCTTTTTAAACCAGCGAACAACAGGCCCCGGAACAAAGGTTCTTCGATCATTGAAATCAATAAAGCCAATCCCAGGGAGGAGCCGATTTTTTGAGCCGCGATACCCAGAGTCCAGTGTTTCGATGGATCGAGAACATGAATGCCGATCCCATACTCGATGATGAATACAGGCGACAACGTCAGCAAACCGAGTGCAAATCCTTGCAGCACCTGCTTGAAAAACAGTTTCTTGGCGACAAAGCCCAGATCTTGACTGTTTAATTTAAGCCAGGCCATCGCCGGCAAGATACCGAGCACTAGCAACAGCTGAGTCGTTTTCGAGATGACTTTACGGAAAGGCAACACGTCGCCCAAGCCCAGCATAATAAAGTAACCCGCGATGCAGGCGATCGCGGAAGCCGCCAGCAAGACCGCCAACGGGACAAAAGCGACAATTACTGATCTAGGCACTGTTTTTCTCCCCTTCCGAAATAGCCTAACAGCTTTGGGACAGGCGACAGGGAGAACAGCACAATATACTCAACTGGCCCAGCGATCGTCGCGAAAATCATGGCGCCAATGACAATATAATCGTGCTATTTGCAGACAACCCGTAACTGGCGATTGCAGCCGCCAAAACATCCATCAGTCGATACGCACGACTCAACGTATACATACGCTCACGATCGATAATCCGATACGGGTGTTGCGAACCCTGAACCGTTTCCTTCATATATTTTTCTTGTTGGTTATTTTCCATTTTCCAGTACCTGCAGGAGCGATGCCGCCAATTCGCGGCTCATCCGATTCAAGCAGTCATTCAGCGCAGCCACCATTATACTATAGTCGGTCGTCGATGCGGGCGTATGGTAAGAGACTTGCCGGTTCAATTGCAATTCTTCACCCCTAAAGATCTGCCATTGCACGGTCAAACCGGCCTGACCTTCGGGATTCACATGGAATTCCAGAATATTCACAGCCACCCGTAGCTGCGCCTGTCTGGCACGGTTAGAGGCATTCACGAGCACGGTATCAACCGGCGCCAGGAGCATAAGATTCTGCGCCAGCACGCGGCTGATATTGTCGTCTAAAGACTCGGCCCAACGATTGATCTCGCTCAATCGATAGGCATTCTTGGCGGATGCAGTCACAATTTGCGGCCGATCGACGTAAGGGGGAATTTTAACCGGCCCAAGCGCAATCAAGGGCTTTGCAGCTACAGCGGACACGCTGCCGGCGCTGGTGTTGATCGGTTCGAGAAGATAGAATTGCGATGGCGGCGTCTTTCCTCCGATACATCCGGTCAGTGACAGAAGCCAACTGGATAACAACAAAAAATAAATATGCCGGTTTGCATGCATAATCAACACCCTCTAGTTATCCTTGCCGGAAATCAAAGACTCCGGGTGGCGTTCCAAATAATCGGTCAACTCTTTGATCGAGCGTGAGGCATCCTTTAGCGAGGCCAGCGTTTCATTTAAAGCCGATTCAGGTCCGATCGCATCGCTTACGTTCGCCATCGACTGCTCCGCCCTGTTTAGGGCGGCCGTCGCCGCCGCTAAGGTCTTGTCGGCAGAAGCCAGAATAGGCTTAATGTCCTGATGCACATCCCGAACCATCGCCCTCGAATCCTCCATCAATAAGTTGGTATTCTGAATGGTCTTGTTCGTATCCTTCAGCATCGGCTCTAGATTCCGGTTCAACGTGCTAACCGTTTTGTCCATCCCCTCCAGGGTTTTGGCCAGAGCCTCCCTCGATTTCTTCACGTCATCCGAGGCTAAGATGGCTTTGATTTCCTTCAGGCTTTCAGCGAAATCCTGGATGATCTGATCAAGCGGCAAAGCACGCAATTTCTTCGCTACCTCTTCAGCTGTATTACGTAGTTCGTCCGTGGTTTTCGGGATGCCAGGAAACTCCACCAGCCCTTTATAATCCAGATTCACAAATACAGGTGGCTTGTCGCGATGCACATCAATATCGACGTACAGCAGGCCGGTCAACAGGCTTTGCGTCTCCAGACGGGCTCGAAACCCTGCTTTTACCAGATTGTCGCGATTCGTCACCTGCTGTGCATGCGTCATCGCTGTCGGAAATTTAATTCCCCCTACACCGGTTAAAGAATTGCGATCGATCTCGACCACGACCGGTTTGTAAGCCTTGATGGTTTTGGGATCGAGCTGTATCGAAATTTCGGTCACTTCTCCAATCTTGACGCCCTGCATTTTGACCGGCGCACCGATGTCCAGGCCATTCAACGACGTATCGAAATAAACCACAAACCGGGCTTTATCGGTATTTAAAAATTGTCCGCCGCCGAACATCAGCACGCCGGTAATCAGCAGCGCCAAAGCGCCAACGGTGAAGGCTCCTATCGCCGTAGGATTTATGGGCTTACTCATAAGAATCATTGCTCCCTTTCCGGCTGGCTTTACGCATGACCTTCGCCTCGAGTTAAGAACTGAATAATTTTGTAATCGGTGGACTCAGCCAAAAGCTTTTTGGGCGAACCGGTCGCCAGCATCGTCTTGGACTCCGAATCAAGAAACACCGAATTGTTGCCGATTGCAAAGATGCTGGCCAATTCGTGAGTCACCACAACTATCGTCGTACCTAGCGTATCGCGCAGACTGATGATCAGATCATCCAAAAGCCGGGCGCTAACCGGATCAAGGCCGGCCGAGGGTTCATCGAAAAACAGGATTTCAGGATCGAGCGCCATCGCCCGCGCCAGACCTGCGCGTTTTTGCATGCCGCCGCTAATTTCGGAAGGATAATAATCCTCGAAACCGGCCAAACCCACCAGCGCGAGCTTGTACGAAGCGATGTCGGCGATTTCGCCACGGCTGAAATCGGTAAACTCGCCGAGCGGCAAGGCCATATTTTCGGCCAAGGTCAGCGAACTGAACAGGGCACCGCTTTGATATAAAACGCCGATACGACGCATCATCTTGACCCGTTCCTTCTCATCGGCATGCCAGAAACTTTGTTGTTTATAAAAGACATCGCCCCTGGCGGGCCGCTGCAGGCCGATCAGGTGCCTGAGCAGAGTGCTTTTGCCGCAGCCGCTGCCACCCATGATGATGAATACGTCGCCACGGTCAATCGTGAAATTCAGATCGCGTTGAATCAGAAAATCGCCGTACGCCATGGTCAAGTCGGTAACCGTGATGTGTGGCGTGATCATGCTTCCTTCCTGGCAGTCATCAAATGCCGAGCCGATTGCAGATCAAGGTAATCACCGAGTCGGCAACCACAATGTAGACAATGCTGTTAACGACCGCGGCGGTTGCGGCATCGCCGACCGCCGAGGCGCTGCGTCCACACTGCATTCCGCGCATGCAGCCGGCCGTCGCGATGAGCACGGCAAACACCAGGCTTTTAAACAAACCGATGCCGAAATCGGTGAGATGCACCGCCTTGCGCGATTCGTTGATATACTGGATCAGGGATACGTCGAAAGCGCTGACCGTGACCGTCGCTCCACCTATGATGCCCATCAAGTCGGCATAGAGACAAAGCAAGGGCAGCATCAGGATTAGCGCCAGCATTCTCGGCAGCACCAGAAATTCCATCGGCGAGATGCCCATGGTTTTTAGCGCGTCGATCTCACTGTTCACATTCATCGTGCCCAATTGCGCGGCATAAGCCGCGCCGGTGCGGCCGGACATGATCACCGCTGTCATCAGCGCGCCCATCTCGCGCACCGTGCCTAAGCCGACCAGATCGGCGATAAAGATCTGCGCGCCGAACATCGCCAGCTGCACCGCGCCGACAAAGGCCAGGATCAGCCCGACCAGCAGACTGATCAGTGTCACGATCGCCAGCGCACCGGGTCCCGCCTCTTGTATGCACAAAAACAGATCGCCGGTTCGAAACCGCGCCCTGCCCCGCATCATCGCGCAACCCGCCAGCAGGATTTCGCCGATAAAGGAGATCAGTCCCTTCGCGTCCGCCAGTCCGTTTAATACCGCCTTGCCGATTTTTGCCAGCACCGGCGTCGGCTGCGCGGTCCGGCGGACGTCGGCGCGTTCCGGCACCGCCCGCGCCAGTTTGAGCAGGCCTTGCACGCCTGCCGGCAGGGCGGACACATCGACCTCGATTTCGTTAATCTGGCAATCATCGAGGATTTTGAGCAGATAGGTCGGCAAGCGGCTGTCCCATTTGCCGAGATCGCTCGCATGCAGGCATAATCGGCTGAACGGCCGTGCATCGGCGAGATCGGCGAGCACGCGCTCTACCGGCTTGATCTTGGCACCCCGAATCCAGTCGCCGCTCAGGCGAATGACCACGATGGAGGCATCGATGCGCGCGAGACTGATCTCGCCCGATAAGTCTTGCATGCCCACAGCCTCCCCAGCGTTGATTAATTTATTGCACGGAATAGCCGCGGCCGGTCAGGCACGCGCCCAAAGCACGATTATAATTGTTCGCGGCATCACTCGATGCAGCGGACGAGCCAGCCCTATTCGCATCGATTTGGCCGAAGCCTCGTTTCAAGCCGCCTGCGGTCGCCCCGATTGCCGCTCCCTTACCCGCATCGCCCGCAATCGCGCCGATTGCAGCTCCCGCAGCGGCGCCACGAAATCCACCTCTCAGCGCCTCCTTGCCAACACCGCCTTGTTGAGTGCTGGGTTGCGAAGCGGCTGCGCCGCTGCTCGGGTCGAATCCACTCTGCTGGACTGCCCACGTGTGACATTCATAACGGTCTTTAGACATCTGGTCCTGCGTTTGCCCCTGCGCCGGATAAACCATTGGGCTTTGCGCAAAAACCGATAAGGACAAAGCCGCCATCAAGCAAGTAGAAATGCTTTTTATCTGTTTTAAATGTGTTTTCATGATGATACCTCATATAAAGCGATTGTAAATTTTTAAGACGTTATAGCGTGGACTTGGAATCTTAAAACAGCCTTTAAATCTCCCTCGTGTTCATTTAACAAAATGCATAAGTTTTGTTACGAATTCGCTTGGCTCGTCCTCCTGACCGGAAGCGAGCCTAATTTACAGTTCCTCTGCCCGAGAAGCTGAATCAGTCATAACCCGCGGAATAACCGCGTATCGTCGGAAGCCCAATTTGCGCTCTATGCCGATTTGCCTACTCCGGATAAATGCGGGTAATTTTGGAACCCTGCAGACCCAGTCCCGCCATTAATCCTTTCTGGCCAAAGATAAATGCATAAACATTGTCTTTCGCAGTCGTGGTAGTTAACGTTTTAGCGACGCCCGCATCGACGACGACAATGCTTGGACCAACGCCGATTTCCCATCCTTCGCTACGGTTGAGATAATCCAATGCGGCAGCGTTCATGAAAAAAAGCGCGTATCCGAAGGACTGTACGCCGGCTTGCAAACCATAGGAAGCCGCGACGCTGTTGTAGTAGCCAGCGGTTCGCCCCCTTACCCGCAAAGCGCCGCCGCGGCCGTATTGCGCGCCCACCATGAAGCCGGCTTTGACGATGGTCGGAAACACCAGAATGCCTTTCGCTTTCCTTGCCAACATTTTGGCGGCGGGATTACTCGCGTAGAGATCCTGCAACGCATAATCGACATCACGGTCGATCTCTGCGGCGGAACCCGAGATTCTTGAACCCCCGCTGGTTTGACAGCCGACAAGAACCAGTAAACTTATTAATAAAATAGCCAACCGATTTTTATTTAACATGATTTATTTTCCTCAATTTTTTTTCAATTGAACATTCTGTAGTGCCTGGCTGCAGCGTCCGCTGACGTTTTTATCATTTTGCTCCAGGCAGACCAACGGCCACCCGTCCCCGGTTTCAACCGAGAAGCAGTATTTCTCAAGATCGTCGCCACACGCGTTAACCGTGTATGCAAGCGCCGCCGAATCGTACAATGCATATCGCAGCACCCGGAAATTTTGTCGCCATAGGCATAAATGCGCGAGAATACGTCCTTCGCCCGGTGCGACATCCTTGCAATAGGCATCCAGTCCGATTTTGCAGCCTTGCGGGAAGGCCTCCGACGTTTGGCGATGCTCTTGCCGCTATTTGCTTCATGCCTTATCGATCGCCCCGCATCAAGTTCTCTTAAGATTAACGGCCTTTAATCTACCGAGAATCTCAACTCGCGGCTATTGGACTTTAGGCTAAGTTTCCTTTAAAAGACAGCGAAGAGAGCCGTCAACCGGCGCCAAATCAGTCGATTAATGCGCAAGGATGCGGCTTAGCCCAGCTTTTTATACTTGCTATGAGGCAATGCTACTCTTGCGCGATGCAGGAGGAGCCGAGTGAGGGGCGTTAAAATTGCCTGGTAGCGATAAAAGCAAATCGCTAACTCTATTTCTCTATATTGTCGGCAAGTCGAAGCCCGTATCATTCAATTGACTTTAATCAACAAAAGCCGCTAACCATGGGGCATTTTGATTGGTGTTTGTTGGGGCGATGTATCAATCTCCCCTGTTTCTAGGTAGAATTGCGCATCATTGATATATAGCAAAGCCAATAAACGCTAAAAGATAGAGGCCCGGGGTTATGACCAAAAACATTTTAATTTGCATGCTGCTTGCCTGCGCGTCGCCAGCGCAGTCCGAAGAAATTACCACGCTGGATAAAGTAGTTGATGTTAGCCTTTATAGGCCAGCGGGTTTCTTAGGCACTGTATTGGGAGCCGGCGCTTTTGTCGTCCTGTCGCCAATGGCGGTCCTAGCCGGGCTATTTCCTCCGCACGACAGTATTTTGGAGCTTGCCGATGACTTAGTGCTTACACCGGCCGAATTTACTTTCAAGAGACCTATTGGCGCTCCATCGGCTAGGTAGCTCGCAATATCAATAGTCGCGTAAATGCTTTTAGCTACGCAAACAGATTTTCAACGACGTGACGATATTTGTAGAGACACCCATCCATTTCATCATTCCCGATAGTTGAATTCTGTTTTCTTGGAATGACACGACACGCTGCCTCCTTTCAAAATGCCATGACGCCGTACGGATGGACTTGTATTTTGACTCCGCTTCCGCTCCAATTTCGTCAAAACACCCGGCCTCTACGGCTACGCGAGGGACGTCGTACGACGATCCACCATCGTCACGCCTCCTATACTCCTTCGTTGACTTTTCGTTAGGCGCTTACCGACACAATTCATGTCCCCTGCGGTTAAATTGATTGGATTGGAATTGCTCCGAATAAAGGATTATCATGCAGAAGCCGATTTTGGTTCCGTCAGACAGCCTGTAATCGTAATTAAAATAGAGAGGAGGGGCTATGAACATCGTCTTAGCGCACGGTATTCTTGGGTTCAATAAAATTGGCCCCGTAAATTATTTCAACGGCGTGAGGGAGCACCTGCAAACGAAGTATAACGCGAATGTATTGGTGACCGATGTCAGCCCAACCGGCAGTATAGAAGACCGCGGCAAGTCGCTGCGCAAACAGATTCTTGATTTCCTTGCTAATAATGCGAACTCGCAAGCGCAAAATCCACCTCAGCAAACGCATATTATCGCCCACAGCATGGGCGGGCTTGATAGCCGCTATATTCTGTCGCCCAATAACCCCGACAATATCGGCGAATTCATCACATCGCTCATCACAGTCGGTACGCCACACCGGGGCTCCCCGATAGCTGATTTGCTCTATCCTTTGGTCGACGGCAGCAGTTCATCTCCTTGTGTCGCGTTTGGAGAATTAACATTCCAGAAATTTCTTGATTTTTTCGGCCAGTCGACGGAAGGTCTGCGTGATTTAACCGCCGCAGTTTTGCAGGATTTCAATAACGTCTATCAGGATAACCCTGATGTACATTATTTCTGGACTGCCGGCATCGGCAGAGAAGACAGACTCTTCAGAACAAGTATACCTTTTTGGGCTGCTTACCAATATATTCATAATACCGGAAAAACGGAAACGGATAGAAAGAACGACGGCGTGGTGCCGCTGTCATCAGCGATATATGGCGAGCAAATCGGCCGTGAGTGGCTGGCCGATCATGCCGATGAAGTTGGGCATGATTTGGATAACCTTCCTTTCGGTTTTCCCAAATCGTTCCCCCATTTGGACAAGTATGATGAAATCATTGACCGTATCTTGCCGCTTGTAAAACCTGAAAGGTAATTAAAAAAACGCGCTTTCGGTACTCTACGAATAGCAACACAGTTAAATTATTAGACTTTCACCATCTTTCAACTGCGTTATACGATAGTATAAGCTGAGGTGCGAAACTCATCGATAGCGAACGACGGGCTTCATTCGTCAGCCAAATACAAGCCATGACAAAGCAAGAAAAAACCCACAAAGACAAGCGCTTCGCCACGCCATGGCATCTTCTCGAACCGTGGCAGGCCGTTGCGTGGCTAAAGGTCGACCCTGAAAAAGGCTTGGACCACGAGGAGTCGCGGCAACGGCTCGAGGATTTCGGACCGAATGTGATCAAGGAGCAACGCCGGCGCGGACCGGTGCGCATGTTGATTGGGCAATTCACCGACTTTATGATTATCGTGCTGATTCTGGCAGGCATCGTATCCGGCGTGGTCGGCGAATTGACCGATACGATCGCGATCGTCGTGATCGTCGTGTTGAATGGGATTATCGGCTTTGTTCAGGAATTTCGCGCGGAACGCGCTGTAGCCGCACTCAAGCGACTCTCCAGCCCGACGACGCAAGTGTTGCGCGATGGAAACATTCAGACCGTGGCGGCGCGTGAACTGGTCCCGGGCGATTTGGTGCTGCTGGAAGCGGGCAACGTCGTGCCCGCCGACCTCAGATTGCTCGACGTAGCTCGGCTCAAGGTTGAGGAAGCGGCGCTGACCGGCGAGTCCCAACCGGTCGAAAAAAGCGGCGCCTTGCTGCGGGAAGTGGAATCTCCTCTCGGCGACCGGCGCAATATGGCTTACAAGGGGACCGTCGCGACCTATGGCCGCGGGCTGGGTATGATCATCGCGACCGGCATGGATACGGAGCTGGGCAAAATCGCGAAGCTGCTTAGCCAGGATCAGGACATCAAAACGCCGTTGCAACAGCGTCTTGCCGAATTCGGCAAGCGCCTGGCACTTTTGGTGCTGACTATCTGCGCGATCATTTTTGCGGTCGGCCTCTTGCGCGGCGAGCATCTGGTGCTGATGTTTATGACCGCCATCAGTCTGGCAGTGGCAGCCATCCCGGAGGCTCTGCCCGCAGTGGCGACGGTGTCCCTAGCCCTAGGCGCTCGGCGTCTGGTGCAAAAAAACACACTGATACGGCGCCTGACCGCGGTGGAAACTCTCGGATCGGTTACCTTTATCTGCTCGGACAAAACAGGCACCCTGACCCAAAACCGGATGCAGGCTGAATCCTTTTATGTCGGTGAACGCATGCGGGAAGGCATCGCTCAGGATTTTCCGCCTCCCCTGCTCCGCGCGCTGGCCCTGAACAACGATGCCCGCCGCGACGAGCGCGGCATCATGGTGGGTGATCCCACCGAAGTGGCCTTGTACGAAGCCGCCGTCCGCGTGGGCTATGACGGCGCGAAATTAGTCAAGACCATGCCGCGCCTGGATGAAATCCCCTTCGACTCCGAACGCAAATTAATGTCTACCCTGCACCGGGACGACGGCGGCTTTGTCGTGTATACCAAAGGGGCGCCGGAAAACCTGCTTCCTTGCTGCGTCGAACGATGGGGCGTTGACGGCCCACAGCCCTTACCCGTGGAAAACATCATGGCTGTGGCCGAACAAATGGCCGCACAGGGACTCAGAGTTCTGGCTCTGGCCTGTCGACGCCTGGCCGAGAGGCCCGCCCCCCACGCCATCGGTTCGCTGGAAAGCCGATTGTGCTTTCTTGGTCTGGTCGGCTTGATAGATCCGCCGCGTCCCGAAGCCCAGGAGGCGGTGGAACTATGCCGCAGTGCAGGCATAGTGCCGGTCATGATTACCGGCGATCATCCTGCCACGGCAAAAGCCATTGCCCTTCGGCTCGGCATCGCAGAGGATGACTCCGAGGTGTTGACCGGGCGGGATCTGGCCAATATGAGCCAGGAGGAATTCGAACGGCGAGTGGAGTCGGTCCGCGTCTACGCACGCGTGGCACCGGAACAAAAGATCAAGATCGTCCGGACGCTTCAGGACAGGGGCGAATTCGTAGCGATGACCGGAGACGGAGTAAATGACGCGCCTGCACTGGGCACCGCCAATATCGGAATATCGATGGGAAAAATCGGCACCGACGTGGCGAGGGAAGCCTCGCACATGGTCCTGATGGATGACAATTTCGCCACCATCGTGACGGCGGTCCGCGAAGGACGGCGTATCTTCGATAATATTCGCAAATTCATCAAATACACCATGACCTGCAATTCGGCGGAAATCTGGACGTTGTTTCTGGCGCCTTTTCTCGGCCTGCCGATTCCCTTGCTGCCGATTCATATCCTCTGGATTAACCTGGTGACCGACGGCTTGCCGGGATTGGCCCTGGCGGTGGAACCGGAAGAACAGGGCATCATGCAACGGCCGCCGCGCCCTCCCCAGCAAAGCATTTTCGCGCAAGGGATGTGGCAGCACATTCTATGGATCGGTCTGCTGATGGCAGGAGTCTCCCTGTTTTCCCAAGGTTGGGCCTACTTTACCGGCTCCGCGCACTGGCAGAGCATGGTCTTCACAGTGCTGTCCCTGTCTCAGATGGGGCACGTGCTGGCGGTTCGCTCGGAATGGGACTCTCTGTTTCGGCAAGGCATATTGTCCAACATGCCGCTTTTTGGCGCGGTGATGCTGACATTCGTCCTGCAAATGGCGGTGTTGTATGTGCCCGCCTTGCAGCCCATCTTCAAAACCGAGGCCTTGAGCCTGAACGAGTTGCTGTTCTGTCTGACGCTGTCTTCGGTGGTATTTCTGATCGTAGAAATCGAAAAATGGCTGCGCCGCCAGGGCTTGCTTTATCGCAATAGCCAATAAACTTGAGTAATCAAAATGATAGTGCCGCTATAAAACGGAGCGATGCGGCGGGCCAAAAAACGAAGCCTGTTCTAAAGGGTGATTTCAAGAAAAACAATATCCTTCATTCGCAAGTCTCATTGTATCTGATGAACCGCCCGGTGCGGACCCGCATGTCGAGTGGTGTGGGGCGGGTGGCAGCGCTTTTCTGCCCACCATTAGCATTGTAAAAAACCGTTCCGCGTGGGCATAAAGCGTGCGCCCACGCTACCAGTCTTGGATGATGTTTATGAAGTATAATCTCAATGCCCAAGCCATTGCCCCTCTGAAAACCGAATTAGGTTCAATAAAAACTGATGTTTAAAACCTGATTGCTGCCATGGAAAAGTCCATTAATGAAGCCAATGCTTTTATCAAAACGATGGAAAAGTAAAAAAACGTCCCCATTTTTGATACCTGGGCTTGCAAGTGTTTATAACTCACTTTTTTAGATTCAATGGGGCAAAGAACCCCCTTAAAGTTGGTTCAAAAAGGTCACCCTATTTTTGTATGTGAACCTTCGCATGATATCTTGACCATTCGCTGAGGCACTGACCCGGCCTTTGGCCGTGATGGTAACTTTTCCGGGCACGAGCTTGTTCTTGGGTATTTTGGGTTGAGATAGGGTAAAGCGTATGTCAGAGAAGTTGATGCCGTCAATAGATATGCCTTTTTCAGTTGCCATTTCCTTAAGCTGGTTCGTCCACATGCGCATAAATTCTGACTGGCCCGCGTCATCCAAATCTAAAAATAGCTTCTTTCCATTGATAAGCTTCCAATGACCGGTATAAACATAAGTTTGTGGCGATTCCACTTCGGTAAGCGTAAAGGTTCCATCGTCATTGAATAGCATGGTCGAATCGTTCGCGCCTGACCTGGAGCCGAGCCGGCTGACAGTCATTTTTGTCTTGCTGTTGGTGCTCCACCTGGTGCCAAAAAGATCGTTACTCTCATTGGTATTAGCCGCGTTAATTTTCACGGACGTTCCGTTGTCATGCTGTACGCGCATCACGCCAGTTACCGGATCGAAAGTCCAGCCCGGCTGCGCCAAGTCCGTGCGTTGGCTGAGCAGTTGACCGTCAATCAACACGCTGGATGGCACAAAGGCAACCCGTAATACTTC